>NZ_BSDA01000001.1:0-181023 GCF_036985185.1 Hydrangea phyllody phytoplasma | reverse complement strand
TTAATTTTAAGTCTTAAAGAGTAATTTTTAAATAAAAAAGTGTCTAAAAAAATGGAACAGTTCAAATATATCTATGATACAAATAAACTTAATAATATTGTTAGATTATTAACTGAATTAAAAACATTAAAAGAATTAAAAAACAAACAATTAAAAAAACCAGTTGAAAAACAAAAAGAAACTCAACCAATAATTAATCTAGTTCCTCAAAAAGATTCTGTTTCATCTAAACAATTAAATAATGATAATCAATTAAATAAAGATCTTCCAGTAATAATTCCAGACCCTATGTTCTTATTACTTTAATATAAAAAAAAGGAGAAATATGATGTTAAATAAAGTTCAATTAATTGGTAATATCACTCACGACTTAGAACCACAAATTCTTAGTACTGATACAGGTTATATACCTAAATTAGATTTTAGTATAGCTGTTAATATCAAAGATAAAGTTAATTTTATTCCATGTGTTGTTTTTAGAACTCAGGCAGATAATATGGTTAAGTATTTATGTAAAGGTTCAAAAGTATATGTGGAAGGTTCTTTATCAGTTGAAAAATATACTAATAACAATGGTGAAAATAAAACCTCAATTAAAGTTATTGTTAAAAAAGTTATCTTTTTAGATAACAAAAATAAATAAAAATAAGCCCCTAAACTAATAGGGGCTTTAACAAGAAAGAGAATTAAAATGAAAAAAACTAAATTTAATTTAAGAACCAAAGATATCTTTTTAACTTATTCCAAATGTCCGTTAGGTAAAGATAAAATCCACAATCATATTAAAGAATTGATGATATCTAAAAAACAAGAAATATCATATATCATTTCTAATACCGAAAACCATCAAGATCATAAAGAAATCCACACTCATGTTTTGTTTCAATTAACTAAACGTTTTAATATTAAAAGTGAAAGATTCTTTGACATTGAAGGTTTCCACCCTAAAATTGAAAATGCTCGTGATATCGAAAAATCAATTAACTATATAAAAAAAGATGGCGAATTCATTGAAGAAGGCACCCCAAGACATAAAAAATACGTTCGTCAAAATCAAAAAGAAGAACGTAAACAATTAATTTATGATGAAATATTCAGATTAAAAAATGAATATTATCATAATGAGGATTTAACTTTACAACAAGTTAAAAAAACTCTTGATGAATTTATAATTAATCTTGACCGTGATTTTTATTTAGAACAAATAGATTTAATTGAAAAAATCCTAAAAAAAAAGTTCATCAAAAAAGATGAACTAGCTTTACTTGATAAACTACAAAATCATATCCCCTCAACTGGCTATGATTTAAATACTTTCAAATTTAATAAAAGCACTCAAGAAATTGAAAATGCTATTGTAGAACAGCTTAAAGTTGATAAACGTCCTTTATCAATTGTTATTGAAGGAGCTAGTAGACTCGGAAAAACCGAGTTTATTATTAGCTATCTAAATAATCAAAAAGTACACTATAATTATATCAGAGGTAGTTTTGATTTTAGTAAAGAAAATTATAATGATAACTTCAAAGTAGATGTTTATGATGATATCAGTATCAATTATATCAAATCAGCAGGTTTATTAAAAAACATTATTGGAGGTCAAAGAGGATTTATAGTTGATGTTAAATATTCTCCTAAAAGGTTATTATCTGGTAATAAATTAAGTATCTTTTTAGTTAACCCTGATATTTCATTTGAATCTTGGTGTGAAGAAGATGAAAAATATGCAGGAGAAACACATAAATATATAAAAACTAATTGTATCTTTATCTACGTCCTTGATAAATTATATTAATTCGGTTCCGCGGAATGTTAATTTAAATATCACTTTTAATTTTATAATTCATCTTAAACGCATTATTTTGACCCTCTCGCTTTGAGTTAAATCCAATTAGGGTTATTTTATACCCTAAATATAATTTAGTTGCCTCAACAAAGCCCCAATTTTGGCTTAAATTTAAAAGAATCATTTTTTTAACCTAATTTAGTTGCCTCAACAAAACTCCTTTATTAAAAAAACCCTCTTTTTCATACTAAGGGTTAATATTCTTCTAAGACGAGCGTAGCGAACTAGGCGGCCAGCCGAAGTACATTCAAATTAACTCTTACCTTCCTCCTATAAAGTCCCCCTTGGGGGATTTAGGGGGTGGTTTTTTTCATCCCCAAAATCGCTAGTGTTTACGTTAGTAGGGCACAAACCCTGAAAATAGAAAGCAAATGTGCGCCCTTTTTTTCATTTTTCTAGGTATTTACTATCTTTTGTGCGCGTGGGGCAATGTTATCCCCCACGCGTATCTTAGTATTTACCTAGGTTTTTTTTGGGACACAGATGGGACACACATTGTAATGTGTGTCCCTTTTTATAAATGTGTGTCCCTTTTTTTAAAATTTTCCCCTCGCGCCTTTGTCGTGTTAGACGATAAAGGAGTAGCGAGAACGAACCAACCGCCTTTGTCGTGTCAGACGATAAAGGAGTAGGTTGGAGAGTCAATAATTAAAAAAAGTTATTTAATTCAATAAAAAAAGATTTTTTTTAATATTTTTATGTACTTTACTTTATGGTTTTTGTTATAATATAAGTATATTCACCGTAACACTTTTTCATAATTATTAATATTAACAGATAAAAAATGTTAAAATAATTAATGACCCTATGTATATGTTCGTTCCTGTCCGTATATGTAGGGTCATTTTTGTTATATAAAGCCCACATTAAAAAAATATAAAAAAAAATAGCTATATAAATCTCATCTCACCAAAAGAAACGATTTATATAACTACCATGAAAGGAAAATTATTTATGCAAATTTTCAATTTAAACATAAGCGCATTTATTGATAAAATAAATGATTACGCTATCTTTATTATATCATTCCTTCAAACTATTTTCAACAACATTATTGCAATCAAAAATGTTAGTTTTATTTTTTTTAATATTTTTGATTCCATAGGAATAATTTTTAATTTTATTTTATCTCTTGTTTATATTTTAATCTTTATTACTATTTTATGTTTTTCAGTTTCTATATTTGATATTATTAAGTCAATAATAAAATATACTATTTATTGGCCCGTTAAATTTTTAATTTTAGGAATATATTGTTTTATACTATTATTAAAATATTTATTTATTCCTAAATCAAGATTAACACAACCAGTTGAAATTAATTATTTAGATTCAAAAGAATTAAAACAATTAACTAAAAAGATATCAGATTTAGAATACAAACTTTATTTACAAAACAAACAAAATATAATTAAGAAAGGCAGTTTTAAAAATGATAAAAAATAAAAAAAATATTCTAATCATTTGGGGCTTATTTTTTTCCATTACTATTATTGGTCTTTTAATGCTTTTATTATTAAAATTACAAACTCCCTCTGAAAACAAAATAGAAACAGAAGTTGATAAATTAGTTAAACCCAAAGAAGAAAACAAAGAACAACAACAACAAGAAAAAGAACAACAAACCTATAATACTCTTCTCAAAAAAATAGAAACAGAAGTTGATAAATTAACAACTGATAAAAAAAAAGAACCAAATAAAAAAATTCAATACAGACAAGACGGTAAAACAATTTACTCCACCACCGAGTATAACCAACAAGAAAAATTAGTCTCAAAAACCTATTACTACCCAGACGGTAAAATTGAATTAATCACCGAGTACAACCCCCAAACAGGTAATCCAGAAAGGAAGGTTTTTGGCCGTTCTAACGGTACAATCAAGTCCATCGGCGAGTACAACCCCCAAACAGGGAAGGACAGCAAGTATACCTGTTACAATTCTAATGGTACAATTAGCACCATCACCGAGTACGACCCCCAAACAGGTAAGCAAATCAAGGAGGCCCATTACTACCCAGACGGTAAAATTGACTTAATCACCGAGTACGACCCCCAAACAGGGAAGGTAATCAAGCACACCGAGTACAACCCAGATGGAACAATTAAAAAGGTACAAACTTTTTAATTATGAATAATGTAAAAAGAAAAAAAATTCTAAATCTTTGGATTATCTTTATTTCTATTATTCTTGCAATTCTTTTATTCCTTTTAGGTTTAAAATTACCTAAATTATTCAAAACAAAAAAACAACCAAATCAACAACCTCAACATCAATATCAATATCAATATCAATATATCTATGATACAAATAAAGTTAATGATATACTTAGATTATTAGAACTATTAAAAGAATTACAACGATTAAAAGAATTACAAAACCAAGTTGAAAAACAAAAAGAAACTCAACCAATAATTAATCTAGTTCCTCAAAAAGATTTTTTTCCATCACAAGTTCCATTTAAACAATTAAATGACTTAAATTACTTAAATGACGATAAGAAGTCATTGATGGGAGAATTAGCATCTTTGGCGCCAAAATTAGGTAAAGAATTAGCGGTTGTAGGTATCACCGTTGCTACTGGTGCTGCTATTTGTGTAGTCGCAGCTCCTATATTGGCATCTTTGGGGCCAGCAGCATCTCTTCTAGCCTTACTTTAATCTAAATATAAAGGAGAAATATGATGTTAAATAAAGTTCAATTAATTGGTAATATCACTCACGACTTAGAACCACAAATTCTTAGTACTGATACAGGTTATATACCTAAATTAGATTTTAGTATAGCTGTTAATATCAAAGATAAAGTTAATTTTATTCCATGTGTTGTTTTTAGAACTCAGGCAGATAATATGGTTAAGTATTTATGTAAAGGTTCAAAAGTATATGTGGAAGGTTCTTTATCAGTTGAAAAATATACTAATAACAATGGTGAAAATAAAACCTCAATTAAAGTTATTGTTAAAAAAGTTATCTTTTTAGATAACAAAAATAAAGAAAAATAAATAAAAATAAGCCCCTAAACTAATAGGGGCTTTAACAAGAAAGAGAATTAAAATAAAAAAAACAAATTTAATTTAACTACCAAAGATATCTTTTTAACTTATTCCAAATGTCCTTTGGGTAAAGATAAAATCCACAATCATATTAAAGAATTAATGATATCTAAAAAACAAGAAATATCATATATCATTTCTAATACCGAAAACCACCAAGACCACAAAGAAATCCATACCCATGTTTTGTTTCAATTAACTAAACGTTTTAATATTAAAAGTGAAAGATTCTTTGACATTGAAGGTTTCCACCCTAAAATTGAAAATGCTCGTGATATCGAAAAATCAATTAACTATATAAAAAAAGATGGCGAATTCATTGAAGAAGGCACCCCAAGACATAAAAAATACGTTCGTCAAAATCAAAAAGAAGAACGTAAACAATTAATCTACGATGAAATAGATAGATTAAAAGATGAATATTATCATGATGATAATTTAACTTTACAACAAGTTAAAAAAACTCTTGATGAATTTATAATTAATCTTGACCGTGATTTTTATTTAGAACAAATAGATTTAATTGAAAAAATCCTAAAAAAAAGTTCATCAAAAAAGATGAACTAGCTTTACTTGATAAACTACAAAATCATATCCCCTCAACTGGCTATGATTTAAATACTTTCAAATTTAATAAAAGCACTCAAGAAATTGAAAATGCTATTGTAGAACAGCTTAAAGTTGATAAACGTCCTTTATCAATTGTTATTGAAGGAGCTAGTAGACTCGGAAAAACCGAGTTTATTATTAGCTATCTAAATAATCAAAAAGTACACTATAATTATATCAGAGGTAGTTTTGATTTTAGTAAAGAAAATTATAATGATAACTTCAAAGTAGATGTTTATGATGATATCAGTATCAATTATATCAAATCAGCAGGTTTATTAAAAAACATTATTGGAGGTCAAAGAGGATTTATAGTTGATGTTAAATATTCTCCTAAAAGGTTATTATCTGGTAATAAATTAAGTATCTTTTTAGTTAACCCTGATATTTCATTTGAATCTTGGTGTGAAGAAGATGAAAAATATGCAGGAGAAACACATAAATATATAAAAACTAATTGTATCTTTATCTACGTCCTTGATAAATTATATTAATTCGGTTCCGCGGAATGTTAATTTAAATATCACTTTTAATTTTATAATTCATCTTAAACGCATTATTTTGACCCTCTCGCTTTGAGTTAAATCCAATTAGGGTTATTTTATACCCTAAATATAATTTAGTTGCCTCAACAAAGCCCCAATTTTGGCTTAAATTTAAAAGAATCATTTTTTTAACCTAATTTAGTTGCCTCAACAAAACTCCTTTATTAAAAAAACCCTCTTTTTCATACTAAGGGTTAATATTCTTCTAAGACGAGCGTAGCGAACTAGGCGGCCAGCCGAAGTACATTCAAATTAACTCTTACCTTCCTCCTATAAAGTCCCCCTTGGGGGATTTAGGGGGTGGTTTTTTTCATCCCCAAAATCGCTAGTGTTTACGTTAGTAGGGCACAAACCCTGAAAATAGAAAGCAAATGTGCGCCCTTTTTTTCATTTTTCTAGGTATTTACTATCTTTTGTGCGCGTGGGGCAATGTTATCCCCCACGCGTATCTTAGTATTTACCTAGGTTTTTTTTGGGACACAGATGGGACACACATTGTAATGTGTGTCCCTTTTTATAAATGTGTGTCCCTTTTTTTAAAATTTTCCCCTCGCGCCTTTGTCGTGTTAGACGATAAAGGAGTAGCGAGAACGAACCAACCGCCTTTGTCGTGTCAGACGATAAAGGAGTAGGTTGGAGAGTCAATAATTAAAAAAAGTTATTTAATTCAATAAAAAAAGATTTTTTTTAATATTTTTATGTACTTTACTTTATGGTTTTTGTTATAATATAAGTATATTCACCGTAACACTTTTTCATAATTATTAATATTAACAGATAAAAAATGTTAAAATAATTAATGACCCTATGTATATGTTCGTTCCTGTCCGTATATGTAGGGTCATTTTTGTTATATAAAGCCCACATTAAAAAAATATAAAAAAAAATAGCTATATAAATCTCATCTCACCAAAAGAAACGATTTATATAACTACCATGAAAGGAAAATTATTTATGCAAATTTTCAATTTAAACATAAGCGCATTTATTGATAAAATAAATGATTACGCTATCTTTATTATATCATTCCTTCAAACTATTTTCAACAACATTATTGCAATCAAAAATGTTAGTTTTATTTTTTTTAATATTTTTGATTCCATAGGAATAATTTTTAATTTTATTTTATCTCTTGTTTATATTTTAATCTTTATTACTATTTTATGTTTTTCAGTTTCTATATTTGATATTATTAAGTCAATAATAAAATATACTATTTATTGGCCCATTAAACTTTTAATTTTAGTAATATATTATTTTCTATTTTTATTAAAATATTTATTTATTCCTAAATCAAGATTAACACAACCAGTTGAATTTAATAAACGAAATCCAGAAGAATTAAAACAATTAAATAAAAAAATATCAGATTTAGAATACAAACTTTATTTACAAAACAAACAAAATATAATTAAGAAAGGCAGTTTTAAAAATGATAAAAAATAAAAAAAATATTCTAATCATTTGGGGCTTATTTTTTTCCATTACTATTATTGGTCTTTTAAGTTTTATTCCTTTAACCTTCGCCGCGCAAATCTCATATCACCCCAACGGTACAATCGACTACATTTACGAGTACGACCCCCAAACAGGTAATAAAACCAAGTATACCGAATACAACTTAGATGGTACAATCGACTACATTTACGAGTACGACCCCCAAACAGGTAATAAAATCAAGTATACCGAATACGACTCAGATGGCAAAACATTCAACTACATCTACGAGTACGACCCCCAAACAGGTAATAAAACCAAAGAAACCTATTACAATTCTAACGGTACAATCGCCTCCATCGACGAGTACAACCCAGACGGAACATTTAAAAAGGAACAAATTTTTTAATCATGAATAATAAAAAAAGAAAATTAATATTAAAGTTTTGGGTTATTTTCTTTTTCATCATTCTTGCAATTCTTTTATTCCTTTTAGGTTTAAGATTACCTAAATTAAATCATCCTCAATATCAATATCAATTGAGGTGTTCCAAAACTTTGGACAACTTTTTACTTTTTAAAAATTTTTTAAGACTAACTATTAAGTTAGTCTTTTTTTCTTTTCAAGACTAAAAAAATTTCTTATCTTTTCTAAAAATATTTTTAGAAAGGAATAAAATGTTAAGACAAAAATTATTTAAAGATTTTTTAAAAAATAAAAACAATTTAGCAATTCGCGATCAATTAATCGAGTTTCATTATCCCTTGGTAAAAAAAATAGCTAACAAATTCAAATATTTCCCTAAAGTACTTCAAAGAGAAGATTTATACCAAGAAGGGATTTTAGGTCTAATCAAAGCTTTAAATAATTACCAAGATTTAGGATGTGATTTTATTGTCTATGCTACCCAACAATTAAAGGTAAAATCACAGAACTTATCAGAGGCCTACAAGCTACTTCTACTTCCAGAGAAGTTTTTCGGGAAGAAAAACAAGTAAGTAATATTCCTTTTGAAGAAAAACAACCTCAATCTATTAATATCAACAATCTAAACCCTCATCAAATTTAGTTGACCCAAGTTTAAATCAAACCGAAGGACAAATATTTACTTCAACTCTTAAAATCACAAATTAATTATCCCCTCCCCAGAGGGGCGATTTTGGTACAAAAAAAAGAGTAAAATAAAAGTAAGGGATATTGTTGGTACCCTAATAAGTTAAAAAAGGAGAAAAATTAAAATGAATTATCAATCACACAACCAAACGAAATCAGTTTGGAAAACTACCCTTGTTATTGTGGCAGTTTTGTTAATTTGCGCGGGGCTTCTTTGGCTTTCCGTAAATTTCGGCACCAATAAGAAATTATCATCTCAAGGCAGAGATGATAATGTTGGTAGTAACTATTACCCCCACCAATCTAACACAAAACCACTAAAACCACATAATGATAAACCTTCTTATCCCATCGAATCCACTACTACTAAAGCTAACCAACCCAAACAACAAATCCCAAATAACAAACCCAATGTAGAGTACGATCCCCAAACAGGGAAGGAAATCAAGCGGACCCCTTGATTCAGAAATACCCCTCTCGCTTTGATTTAAATCCAATTAGGGTTATTTACCCTTAGGATTGATTTAGACACCCTTTAAATGAGGAGTTTTTTTATTTTTTCGGCCTATATATATAGTGTAGGGATAAAATATTTAAAAAAAATATCTTTACAAACTAACAAAGTAGTTTGTAAAGATAAGAAATTATCTATTTAATTTTAAGTCTTAAAGAGTAATTTTGAAATAAAAAAGTGTCTAAAATAATGGAACAGTGCAATTTGTTATTGATATAAATAGGAATATATACGTTTAAAAGTGATTAAATTCACTTTTTTTATAAAGTGTTTAAGATGCTAATTTGTTTTCTTAGATTAAATACTTAAATTAATTGGGCGCGAATAAACGCATCATTACAGCAATCTAGCCAGTTGCCACGGACTTGATTATTCCGTGAGGTCATGCGGTCGGTCAACCAAACGAAAGAATGGTGGATTACAGCAGACCGTAAAAGCGAGGTGAGGTGAAATAACTAGCCAAGATGCTCTCGCAAGACTAAGATAGTCATGGAAAAGGTGCAAATCCCTAATCGCGGAAATTATCGTAATTTAAGAACTTCAAGGGCAAGTTATTGAAACCCTGGAATGAAGGTAAGATATGAAGATATGATTTAAGTCTTTATATATAATCACATGTCGCTTTAAGTAGCACCCTTCATGATATCGTTGACGGAAACAAAGTGTTCTAGTCTAGCCACAAGCTTTAACAACGAAAGCGAACCTAAAACTATCAGGCATAATGATGTCGGAAATTCGAGATTCCTAAAAACCATACCAAACAGAGGAAATTAAAATGCCTCTGGGTTCAAGGAAAAAGAGACTTTTAGTAGTCGGAGGAGTTAAAACTTGGTTTGGAATAACCAAGATAATTGTCCTCACACGGAGCCTAGGAAAGCTAGGTACAAGGCGAAGGAGTCAGTAAATTAATTTAAACCAGAAGCAAAAAAGAGTCTAAATTTCTGAATCCAGAAATGTTAAACCTATATTATTAGGCGCCCAAACCCTGACACCAATTATATGACAATACCATATAAGAATGGAAGACTGTCACGGCTCACTTAGGTGTGGTAAGACAAAAGTCCGAAAAGAAAACTTCCTAGAATAAATGCGGGACATACCGAAATGAAAACAGGATTCGGGGTAATATAGGACCTTAACTGGGCGGAGCGATTATTTCGTTAAGAAATAAGGACTCGTGGAGGAGCTAGGGTGTATCCTAGGTAAAGCAGTTGCGAAATACTGGCCTTCAAAAAAAAGATGTGAGCCTGAATATAATTAATTTAGGGAAAGCCGTATGCTTGGAAACTTGCTTGTACGGTTTGGAGCGGGGCTGCACGTAAATAACCAACACGCGTGTAATCTATCGCTATATTAATTAAGGTTGATTAAATATTTGTTAAATGTTTCAATTGTAATATTTTGAGATTGGTTTAGACAAAAATTATTTTCTTTAATTAATTATTTTTTTTACCCTTATTGAATTATTTGGTATCTTTTGCAACTAATTTTAATGTTTGTTGTTTGCCAAAATATTTTTTAAGGTTTCCACCCACCATTTTTTACCCTTTGGACTTTTATCCTTTTATCATTATGATTAAAAATTATTTTGATTATATTTTAATATTATATTTAGATTATATTTTAAAATGTCTCCAAAAATACTTTTATTTTGGTGCATTAAAAACAACTTAAAGGAGGAGTTTCGTTGTTAAACACATTCAATTTTAGAGTATTTTTATCAATGATTACTTATCGAATTATACGGTTCTAGATATTATATTTAGCAATATCTAGTGATATTAATTTGTTTGCAAGTTAATATTATTTAGCAATTTACAAAGATGACATTACCTATTTATATTGATTATCATTTTTAATTTATGGTTGGGAATTGGAAAATATAATTGAAATTTTTCCTTAATTGGGTTATTTTGATTATTGTTATTATCTTTTTATTTATCGTTTTAATTGTTCTTTAAGAACAGTTTTATTTGTATTATGTGATTATATTTTTAGTAGCTGATAGTAAAAATTAATTTGTAATAGATTAATGTTTAAAAATTATTTATTATTTATTAATATATTATTATTGATTATTTATAAGTTTAATGAAACTATAATTGCAATTATAACTTTGCTTTGTTTTGCTATGTATTTTTTGCTTAATTATTTATTGTATGTGTATCTTTGTTTGTCATTCAAAAAAGGAATTAATACAATTATAGAAAATAATTATAAGAACACAATAATTTAAGAGTATTATCATTATCAAAATAAAAATTATAAAAAAATTATAACTAAAAAAATAAATATATAAAATTATATAAAAAAGAGGTAATTTACTGTACTTATGGACTTAAGAAAATATTTTAATCAAGTCAAAAGCTATTTTCCCAAGACAAATGCATATTTTACTAAAAACAAAGTATATCGGTATCTAAATTACTTATTAGTAGGAGTTTCGCTTGTTTTTTTGGGGTGGTTGCATGTTCAAGTGTTTAGCGAAACCAAACAAGAAGGTGATGTCCTAAGAGCATCTACTTTTTCAGGGATGAGTCCTATTTGTCTACAATCGGAAAAAGCTTCAGTTCAAAATAGTGTTGTTTCTACAGGAGGAGAACGTTTAACTGGATTTGAAGTTTTGTTATTAAAGAAAATTGCCGAAGAAATGGGTAAAAGTTTAGATTTAAGACTTAATACTTTTGCAGGATTAGTGGGAGATATTGAATATAAAAATTCTGATGTGGCTGCTGCTTGTTTTAGTATTACACTTGAGAGAAGAGATAAAATTGATTTTAGTGTAGTTTATAATGTTCCTATGAATGCATTAATAGTAAGAAAAGATAATCCTGATTTTTTAGAATTTGAAGCTGGTTCTAAAGTTCAAGATAAAGATCTTTTTGCACATTTAGAAAAATTAGCAGATAAAGCAGCAAAAGAAGGAAAAACAAAAAAATTTAATTTTATTGCGATGGCTACAAGTACCACTGATAAAGAATTATTTAAAAAAGGGAATATGAAAGCACAATTAAGCCCTAAATATAGAGATGATTTAATTAATTATGCAACTGGTTCTGATAATGCAGCTCCTAATTTACAAGCAGTAAGA
Source organism: Hydrangea phyllody phytoplasma (assembly GCF_036985185.1). Lineage (NCBI taxonomy): Bacteria > Bacillati > Mycoplasmatota > Mollicutes > Acholeplasmatales > Acholeplasmataceae > Candidatus Phytoplasma > Hydrangea phyllody phytoplasma. The sequence goes on along the minus strand of NZ_BSDA01000001.1, from coordinate 168,811 downwards.
GAAAATAAAGAACAAGGCAAAGAAGTTATTTATGTAATTGATGATGTTATTGCTCGTGGTAATGTAGAAGGTGACAAAGACTTAAAATATATTTCTCTTCAAACTGATAATCCTCTTTTATTATCTAGTCCTGAAGGGATAGGTATTGCCGTTCATAAAGGCGATAAAGAGATGCTAAAAGCAGTTAATAATGCTTTAGTAAAAATATTTGATTTAGATGTTAAGAAAAAAGAAGTAGAAAAAGAAGAAGATAATGGTACAAAAACATTTAAAGTAGAAGATAAAATATATGATCTTAAAAAGATTTTAGAAACTCTTAGGAAATTAAAACTAAGATTAGCACCACAAAGAACAAATGACCAAGAAAATAGATACAAAGATTTAAAAGGCAAAAATACAAGAAAACCAGAAGAAGAAAAAGAATTTGAAGTTTTATTCAAAGTTTGGTCTTGGTTTTCTCTTAATAATACATTACAAAAAGATACAGCAAAACAAAGATTGCAAAATTTACCTAATGAATTGAAACAATTGGAAAAAGTTGTTTATACTTTAACTGAATGTTTAAAAGGTAGTAAAGAAAGACAAATTTTCAAAAACAATTATGATGAATTAAAAGTTAAAAAATCATACAAATTTTCAAGTACATCAGAAGAAAAAATTAAAAACCAAGAAAGAACATTAGACGAAGAACAACAATATCAATTTTTGAAAAAGTATCTATTTGCGTTTTTTGATGAAACTAAAGAAGCCAAAACAAGAAGAGTATTAAATGCAAAAAAACAAGAATTAGAAGCTAGCCAAAAAGAAAAAGAAACTTTGGGTAAATGTTTAGACGAAAACGACAAAGGAAAATTAGAAGAAGTTCAAAAGAGATACGAAGAATTAAATACAAAAAATAAAAGAAACGCAGCAGAAGAACAAGAATTTGTTGAATTAAATAAAACTACAAGAGCACAAACTGCAACAGAAAATGATTCTTCAGATGTGCAAAAATACGAATATTTGACATCCAAAAAGGAAGCAATAAAAAATAAAATAGATGAAATATTAAAAGTAGTATTTGATGAAACTGTTTATAATGAAAAGGGTTTTCTTCAAAAAGGAGACGATTCTTTATGGGGAAAAATTAAATATCACTTACCCACTTATACAAAACCTTTTTATACTTCTTTATTACTTACTGTTGATGGTGTTGTTTTTGGATTCTTATTATCATTAGTTCTATTAGCAGTTAAAAATAAATCTACCCTTTCTAGAACAAATAATGTCTTTGTAAAAGGTGTGAAACAAGTAGGTTCTAAATTTGTAGATTTTTATGTTTGGTTATTAAATGGAGTTCCAATTGCTGCTCAAGGATTGTTAGTTTGGTTTGCAAGACATTTATGGTGGCCTAGTATTTTCCCTACAATGCATCAAACTCATGCAGCATTAGTTGTCATTGTATTAAATTCAGCTGCTAATATTGCTGTTGTTTTAATGCAAACTCTTAAATTTGTAGATAAAGGACAAGTAGAAGCGGCTCAATCTTTAGGATTGAATAAAAAACAAACCTTCTATTATGTTACTTTCCCACAAGCATTAAAAAAATCAGTTCCTTTAGTAGCAGCACAATTTGTTACTAATATTAAAGCTTGTACTTTCTTCGGATTAATTGCATTAATTGATATGTCATTTGTTACAAATGATGCTATGAACGTTACAGGAGATTTAGTTGCTCCATTTGTAATACTTTCCGTTGTTTACTTAGTTTTAATTCAATTTATTAATATGTTAAGTAAATATTTAGAAAAAAAATTAAATCCTGCTTTAAAAACTGTAGTTAGTGCTTAATAAATTAATTTAAGAATTATAAGAAACAAATATTAAGATAAAACAAATATTAATTCTTAATATAAAATATAAAGATAATTAATGCATAACTCACTACATTTTAATTATTAACCCAATATTTATTTCTTACCTTTGAATCTTTTATATTAAAATAGTTATACTGATATTAATTAAATGTTAATTTTAATTGTTTTTATGTTATTATAAATAATAAAGTATTATTTTAAAAAATATCTTATTATTAAAAGTTTGATATTGTTTTAGAATTGAAAAATATTTATAAATGATGCACATTACAATTTATGTATATTTATAATATATAAATAAAAGGTTAAAAAATGAAAATTAAAAAGATGCCTCCCAAATATAGATTTCATATTCATAAGTATATTAAAATTGTTGTATCTATTATAACAATGATGTTTGTTTTTTGGTATTTTAAATTAAATTAAATCAAATAGATGGTTTTTACAAGCATCAAAATTGCAAGTGAAGGTAAAAATTATATATTATGATTCAAAGGAAAAAAGAAAAATACAAAATTACTAAATATGTTTTATTATTTATGTTTATGATTTTTTGGGGATGGCTTCATTTTAGTGTGGGGTTATTTCAAAGAGTTAATAATTCTAAGAAATATTTAAGAGTAGCTGTGGTAGCTGATGCAGCTCCTAATAGTTTGACTATTAAATCTGATAAAGATACAAGTAAAGCTCACAGAACTATTCAAGGTGAATATATTTCAGGATTTGATATAGATTTAATTGATAAAATAGTAAAAGCATTACCTCAAGAAGAAAAGTATGAAGGTTGTAAATTTAGTCTTTTTGATTTTGATGGGATGTTTACTGCTGTTCAAAATGGTTCAGTTGATGTAGCTATTTCTTCTATTAGTATTACTGATAAAAGAAAAGAAAACTTTGATTTTCCTATTGCCTATACTTTGGATAATACAGGGTTTTTAGTAAGAAAAGATGATGCGCGTTTTAAAGATTTGCCAAAAGAAGTAAAATATGAAGATATAAAAGGTATATTAAAAGATTACAAAGACCCAATTAAATTTTTAACTCTTACTGGTTCTGTGGCTGATAAAGTTATTGAAAATATTAGATCAGATTTAGGAAATTTATTACAAATTACTAAATCCAATCCTATTGATGATGCTGTTATGTGTGCTCAAAGCGTTAAAGATAAAGCTTCTGATATTTTTGTAACTGATAGTTATATTACTAAATATTATGCTTCGCAAAATGATGAATTAAAACATATATCAATTATATCTGATGATGCTCGTTTTACTGTTTCTCCTACAGGTTTAGGAATTGTAGTTAAAAAAGGTAATACAAAATTAATTACTCCAATTAATAATGCTTTTAAAGAAGTTTTAAAAAAAGAAGAACTTTTTCTAGAGGGTTATGGTTTAGATGTTAAAGGTATAATTGAGTTAACCAAAGAATTAAAAGAAGAACAATCAAAACCAACTGACAAACAAGACCTAAATAGAATAAAAACTTTAGAAGACAAAATATCTAAATTTAAAGAAATAACTAATAAATGGTTAGAACAATCTTTAAAAGAGTTAAGTCAAAAACAAGGATTAAATTGGTATCAAAAAGTATCTCTTGCTTTACCTGATTATGCCACACCTTTAAAAACTACTTTATTACTTGCATTAGATGGAGTTATTGTAGGTTTTATCTTAGCTATTGTTTTAACAGGGATTAAAAGTATTAAACCTAATTATCAAACACAAAATCCCTTTATTGTAGGGTTAATACAAAGTTTTCTTTACTTGCTTGATGCAATACTTTATATTTTTAAATCAATTCCAGTAGCAGCTCAAATGATTATAGTTCATTTTGGTTGGAGAGCTTATAATCCTGAATTAAATCCGATGTATTCAGGTATTATAGTGTTATTATTAAATTCAGCAGTTAGTATTACAAATATTTTATTACAAAATATTAAGTTTTTAGATAAAGGACAAGTAGAAGCTTCTCTAGCTTTAGGAATGACTCAAAGACAAACATTTTTTTATGTTATTTTCCCCCAAACGCTTAAAAGATCACTTCCTTTTGTAGTACAACAATTTATTGTAAATATTAAAGATAGTGCTTGTTTTGGTGGTTTGGTTGGTCTGTTAGATGTAGCATGGAAAGCCAAAACTCAAATTGTTCAAACAGGAAGCATTGCTATTCCTTATGCTATTACTGCTTGTATTTATTTAGTGTTAATTACGATTGCTAATTTATTTGTTAAATATTTAGAAAAACAAAAAAAAGGAGTTTAGAATGCAATATTTAATTGAAGTTAAAGATCTTTGTAAAAAGTTTGGCGATAAAGAGATTTTAAAAAATATTAATTTAAAAATTAAAAAACAAGAAATAGTAACTATTATTGGTTTTTCAGGTTCAGGGAAATCTACTTTATTAAGATGTTTTAATCTATTAGAAGAACCTAATTCTGGTCAAATTTTAATTGATAATAAAAATATCTTAGATAAAGGAGTAAAATTATCTGATCTAAGAACTAAAGTAGGAATGGTGTTTCAAAGTTTTAATTTATTTGAAGGAAAAACAGTATTAGAAAATTGTTGTTTAGCTCCGATGAAAGTATTAAAATTATCTAAACAAAAAGCTCAAGAAAATGCCTTAGAACGGTTAAAAGAACTAGATTTAGAAGCTCTTGCTAATCAAAGAGTAGAAACTCTTTCAGGGGGACAAAAACAACGTGTTGCTATTGCTAGAGTTTTATGTATGGAACCTGAAGTTATTCTTTTAGATGAACCAACTTCTGCCCTAGATCCTGAATCTACTTTGCAAGTATTACAAACTTTACAAAAATTATCAGAGAAAAAAATAAATCTTATTATTGTAACTCATGAAATGAAATTTGCTCAAAGAGTATCTGATACTATTTATTTTATGGAACAAGGTAAAATTCTTGAAAAAGGTACTCCGAAAGAAATTTTTGAAACTGATAAGTTTCCTAAATCTAAGGCTTTTTTTGAAGATTTTTGATTCCTTATAAATGTATCATTATTTATTAAAATAACCCAAACTGCAATTACAGTTTGGGTTTTCCTTTTTTTTGGGGTAGATAAATTGTTGTAATTGTTTATAATTTAGGGTGATAGAATTATTTAATGTTTTAAATGTTTAGGAATGATTATAATAAATAAATGGAGATAGATAAATATGCAATATTATACTGAAGAAATGATATTAAATCGTCAATTTTTAAATCTTGCTAAAAATATGAAAGCTACAAGACCTCATCAAATATTATGTGGTGGCATTACCGAAGTTTATTACCAGGATAAAGTTTTATATGTTTCAGTTGTCCTAGATACATATAGTCGCAAAATTTTGGCTTATCATGTTTCTGATTATGAAGGCGCACCTTTAATTATAGATACTATTGATAAATTAAATGTATTTGAAAACGATTGCATTTTTCATTCTTATCTTAAATTTCCATATTATAAATTGGATGTTGAAGAAATTTTAGAAACCAAAAATTTAATTCAGAGTTTTGAAGATAGACAAAGGATTCAAAAAGGACAATCTTCTCCTTGTACTTATTTAACTTCTTTCTTTTCTTCTTTTAAATGTGAATGTATTTATTATGGCATTCCAAACCCTAGAACTATTAGTAAAAAAGTTATGATTGAAGCTATTTGTAAATATATGTCATATTATAATTTAGAAAGAATGCATTCATCACTTAATTATGCTACTCCTGATGCATTTGAAAAAAAATATTTTAAAAAGTTAAATGAATAAGTATTTGAAAGTAATTTTGGGTATTGTTTCGAGTTATAAAAAATCTCCATAAACGAGCTTCCATAATTTTATTTTTACAAATATTACATAATTTATTATGAAATGCAAAAGATATAAAAAAATACTATAATTACACTATTTTATTGCTTTTTTATCTAAATTTTGGTATAATCCTCAGTAGAGTTATTAATAATAAATTGATAATTAAGTAACTAAAAAAAGGAGATTATAATCATGGCTAATATTAAACAACAAAAAAAACGTAATAAAACTAATGAAAAACGTCGTTTGCAAAATGTTTCTTTTAAATCATCTGTAAAAACAGTGGTAAAACAAGTAAAAACTGCAGTTGCAAACACTGATAAACAAAAAGCCTTAGTTTTATTAAGTGTAGCTTATAAAAAATTTGATAAAGGGGTTTCTAAAAGAGTTTATCACGCTAACTTTTCTGCTAGAAACAAATCTGATTTACAAAAATTAGTAAATACCCTTTAATTTTTTTTTTACAAAACTCACAAAAACCACATTAATTAAAACAAACATCAAAACTTATCATAATATTGGACCAACAAACATAACATTAATATTTTAATTGTAATTATTTTATTTAAATATATTTGAGTGGAAAAGGTTGATAAATTTATGTTTTTTTGGGCAAATAAAGTAATTTATGTAACTTCAGGATTTATTGTAGGATCAGTTTTAAGGACAAGTCTATATTTTAGATCGTTATTAAATGAACCTAAATATATCCTTAAAAAAGGATCTAGCACTACAATTAATAATATTTCTAATAAAGTTATTGGCAAAGATGTATTAATGCCGCCTTCTTTATCTGATAATTTGATGCATTTATGGTTTGATTTTATCAACAAACAAACAAAAACATTAATACAAATATTGTAAAATATTTAAGTTTATTATTTGCTTATTATTTATTTATAAATACTTTTACATTTTTCTTTTTATAATTATTAAAATATAATTTCTAAAACAATTTGGATTTATGACAAACCATTACAAAGAGGATAAAAATGAATAAATTATTAAATATTTTCTTATTTATTGTGGGTTTTTTAGTAGGTGCTGTTTGTGGAGCTAATTTATATGTTACAGCATCAAATAACGAACCTAAATATTTTGCACAAACCACAGTAAATCAAGGTGTAAATGGAATTAATAACATTTTAGGTACCGAATGGGAATCTCCTACAGGAAAACCTTCTTCTAGTGAAGAATTTCTACATTGGTGGCTTGAATTTATAAATGGTTTTAATAAAATTGGTTAATGATTTTAATAAGGGTTTTAATAATAAAAAATGAGTAAAAATTTTTCAAACCCCATTAACTAACAAAATTTATATTCTTGCTACATTTATATTTTTCCAATTAAAACTTATTATTTTTGCCACCATTAAATTAATTTTTCCCAAACGAAAGAGGTATTTTTTTTATGTTAGATCTGAATTTTGTAGTCCAAAATCTGCCATCTGTTATTGCAAAATTAGAAAAAAGGCAACAAAATTTTGCTTATTTAAATAAATTGCCTCTTTTAGCACAACAAAGAAAATCTTTACTTTTGGAAATACAGGATTTAAGAAGTCAAAAAAATCAATCAGCTAAAAAAGTTGCCCAAAAAGCTAACGCCAAAGAAGATATTACTCTTGTTTTGCAAGACACTAATTTTTTGCGTGATGATTTACAAAAACTAGAACAAAAGTTAAAACTAAAAGAACAAGAAATTTTTGATATTTTAAGCATTACCCCCAATTTACCACACGATTCTTTACCAATTGGCACAAACGATAAGGACAATAAGGAATTGTATTGCGAAGGACAAATAAGAACTTTTGCATTTACGCCCAAAGACCATGTTTATTTAGCTGAAAAATTAGATATTCTCGACTTTAAAAGGGCTTCTAAAATTTCTGGTAGTGGATTTGTTGTTTGCAAAGGGCTAGGAGCACGCCTCGAAAGAGCCTTAATTCAATTTATGATGGATCTTCATAGTAAAAAAGGTTATCAAGAAATTATTCCTCCTTATATTATCAATGAAAAAACCATGTTTGCAACAGGGCAATTACCCAAGTTTGAAGATGAAGTCTACAAGCTTTACAACTCCAAAAATAATTGGTATCTAAATCCTACAGCAGAAGTTCCTACTATTAATTTGCATCATGAAGAAATTTTTAAACCAGACACGCTTCCTATTAAATACGTCGCCTACACTACTGCTTTTCGCCAAGAAGCAGGCTCAGCTGGCAAAGATACTAGAGGAATTTTTAGACAACATCAATTTAATAAAGTAGAATTAATTCAGTTTTGCCATCCCCAAAATTCTTATGAATGTCTAGACCAAATGTTAAAAGATTCCGAAGAAGTGCTAAAACTGCTCAAACTTCCTTATCGTGTTGTTTTACTTTCTACTGGGGATTTGGGTTTTAGCATGGCAAAAACTTATGATTTAGAAGTTTTTTTACCCAGCTATAATTGTTATCGTGAAATTGGTTCTATCAGTAATTCTTGCGATTTCCAATCAAGACGCGCCAATATTAAAATGAAAAATCCTGCAAATAATAAAAATGAATACGTTCATATTCTAAACGGTTCAGGTTTGGCTGTTGGAAGAACTGTCATTGCTATTTTGGAAAATTATCAAAACCAAGATGGTACTATTACAGTTCCTGAAGTTTTACAGCCTTATTTAGGAACCGATATTATCAAGTAATTTGAATGTTTTTAACAAGAATAATTTAGAATATAGAGTCGAATCTTTTATGAAAAATAAAGTGATTCGGCATTTTTTATTGGTAAAACAAAAGCCACTAACAAAACCTTTACTATTTTTTTCACCATTTTCAAAGGCAACCTCAAAAATTTATTACTTTCATCTTCAAAAATAATTGTGAGGTAATATCAATATGCAAATTAAAAACATTTATTTACGACCCCACAATTCTCAAACTTTTCCTCAACAAATAAAAACCTATATCAAAACCAATATTAATCCATCTTTTTGGGGTTTTGTATCTAATTATCCTTGTTATAATTCCGAGACTATCCAAACTTATCCTTGTCTTTTGTGCCGTATTAAAGATGCTTCTTCAGATTTATTAGGAGTCTTTTTTGATGGTGGCACAAGGACTGCAAGTTTCAAAGGCGAAATAAAATATAGTTTAGATGATTTAAAACAAATGTTAAATGGTGCTCAAAATATGTATATTTTTTGGAAAGAACGCTCCTAAAATTTATTTTATAATCTTTAATATTTATTAGAGTTTAAGATTTGCTCCATAAAAATCTTAAATAAAAAATTATAAATGAAGCCAAAAACATTAATCATTCATTGTTTCAAATTCCTAACAATTTATTTTAATAATAAAATAAAGTCCAAATTAATCAGATTTTGCATGCAATCTCAATTGAAAAGAGGCATAATTATTTTATGACACAAACTTCTAACTCCCAATACTTAGTTATTTTATATTATCAATATGCTCCAATAAAAGACCCTCAAACTTTTAGAGACCAACATTTTAAATATTGTGAATCTCTAGGACTTTTAGGACGTATTATCGTTGCCCAAGAAGGTATAAACGGTACTTTGTCAGGTCTAGAAGAACAAATACATAAATACATGGATCAACTAAAACAAGATCCTCGTTTTTGCAACACCGTTTTTAAAATGGAAACTGTAGAGGCACACGTTTTCCCGCGTCTTTCTATTAAAGTTAAGCCCGAATTGGTTAATTTGAGTCTTCAAGAAAACTTTGATCTTACTAAAGACAAAGGTGCTTATTTAGCTCCTCAAGAATTTTTGCAAGCCTTGCAAGAAAAAGATACTTTAATTCTTGATGCTCGTAATGACTATGAATATGATTTAGGACACTTCAGAAATGCAGTTAATCCCAATATTAAACATTTTCGTGATTTGCCAAATTGGGTCAAACAAAACACCCATTTATTAAAAGATAAAAAAATCGTAACTTATTGTACTGGTGGTGTACGTTGTGAAAAATTTAGCACTTTCTTAAAAAAAGAAGGTTTCGATGATGTCTATCAATTAGAAGGAGGCATCATTTCTTATGGCAAACACCCCGAAACTCAAGGTGCTTTGTGGGATGGTCAAATGTATGTCTTTGATCAAAGAATAGCAGTCCCTGTTAATCAAAAAGAACATGTTATCGTTGGTAAAGACTATTTTGATGGCACTCCTTGTGAACGCTATATTAATTGCTCTAATCCTCAATGCAACAAACAAATTTTGTGCCACGAACATAGCGAACACAAATATTTAGGAGCTTGCAGTGATAAATGTAGCAACCATCCGCAAAATAGATATCTCAAAAAGAACAATAATCCAAACTCATAACAAAAAAAAACACTCATATTTTAATAAGATATGTTATAATAATGTATGATTATTGTATTTTTTTGGTTTGGCTGCAATACCCAATTAAAAAAATATAAAAACCATTGTTTTTAAACAATTAATTATTATCAGATCCAATAAATTATCCAAGATAATTTGCAATTTTTGCAAGGAGGAAAGAAAATGTTTGCAATCATCAAAACTGGGGGAAAACAATTCCGTGTTTCTGAAGGACAAGAAATTTATGTTGAAAAACTAAATGTTGAGCCAGAAACAACTTATCAATTTCAAGAAGTTTTAGCTGTTGGTGGCTCCAATCCTGTTTTAGGCACCCCTTTTGTTAAAGACGCTAAAGTAACAGCTCAAGTAATCAAGCACCACCGCGCTAAAAAAATTATTGTGTTTAAGTATAAAAAACGTAAAAAATATCGTTGTAAACAAGGACACAGACAATCCTATACTAAACTTTTGATTACTAAAATCACTGTTTAAAAACTATGATTCGCTATTGTTTTTACAAAGAACAAAAAAAAATTACTAGTATTCAAGTTTGGGGGCACGCTTTATATGCTCCTAAAGGTTTTGATATTGTGTGTGCTTCGGTTTCTACTGCTATTATTGTAACTTTAAATGCTTTAGAAAAACTTCAATTCCAAACAGATATTACCTATAATCTACAAGATAAGTTGTTTGAATTAGAAGTGAAAACCACCCAAAATACTGTTCTTTTTACTTTGCTAGATAATTTAGAATACACTATCTGCAATTTAGCCAAACAATATCCCAATAATTTTAAAAAAATATCTCAAATTCAAACAAGAAAGAGGTTATAACATGTTATTGCAATTACAAATCCAGTTATTTGCTTCTAAAAAAGGAGCAGGTTCTACTCGAAACGGTAGAGATTCTCATTCCAAAAGATTAGGTGCTAAACTTTCTGACGGTCAATTTGCCAAAGCAGGCGCTATTATTTATCGTCAAAGAGGAACCAAAATTCACCCTGGTTTTAATGTTGGTAGAGGTGGAGATGACACTTTATTTGCTAAAATGAGTGGCATTATTAAATTTGAAAAAAAGCATGGTCGTAAAAAAGTTTCTGTTTATCTGCAATAATTTTTTTATGCATTTAATGAAAGCAGGTATTTAGTTTGCATTTTGTTGACGAAGCCTTTAATGAAGTTTTTGCTGGCAATGGTGGTCATGGCATCGTTGCTTTTAGAAGAGAAAAATATGTAGCTTTTGGAGGACCTGCTGGTGGCAATGGTGGCAACGGCGGGTCTGTTATTTTTGTAGGCGACAAAGACGAGACTACCTTATTAAAATTAAAATATCAAAAACATCTTAAAGCACCACATGGAATAAATGGCAAAAATAAAGGTCAAAATGGAGCCAACGCCCCTCATCTTTATGTTAAAGTTCCTTTGGGGACAGTTTTTTATACTGCTGATAACAAGTTTTTAGGAGAGATTTTATACGATCAACAAACCTTAGTTATTGCTAAAGGCGGCAAAGGCGGCAAAGGTAATAAAGCATTAGCTACTTTTAAAAATCAAGCTCCAAGTTATGCTGAAAAAGGTGATTTAGGTGAAAGTTTTAAAATCAAAACAGAACTTAAAGTTTTAGCTGATATTGGTTTATTAGGTTTTCCAAGTGTTGGTAAATCCTCTCTTATTTCTGCTATTTCCAAAGCCCAACCCAAAGTTGCTTCCTATCCTTTTACCACAATTAAACCTCATTTAGGAGTTGTTGAAGTAGATGGTTTTAGTTTTATAGTTGCTGACCTACCAGGACTAATTGCCAATGCTCATTTAGGTTGTGGTATGGGAATTCAATTTTTAAAACATATTGAAAGATGTCGTGTTTTAGTTCATATTTTAAGTATGGAAAGTGCCAATCCTTACCAAGATTTCCAAACTTTAAATCAAGAATTAAGTCAATACAATCCCCAATTATTACTTAAAAAACAAATTATTGTTACCAATAAAATGGATTTACCTGATGCTTTGCAAAAACTTACTCTTTTAAAACAACAAATCAAAGACCAACCAATTATCCCTCTTTCTTTAGTTTCTTTTGATAATTTAGAGACCTTAAAATATGAAATGAGCTCTCTTTTGCAAAATACTCCCTTAGAAGTTACTCCAAACAAAAACAACGAATTTAAATTATACACCCTTCCTGATAATCAAAATACTATTTCTGTTATTAAAGAAAGTGATTCTGTTTTTGTTGTGTCTGGTAAGCAAGTAGAAACTTTTTTTCATCGTACTGATTTTAACAATGAAGAAGCTGTAAAAAGATTTAATAGAATATTGAAAAAAATAGGAATGGAAGAACAATTACAAAAACAAGGAGCCAAACCAGGAGATCAAGTTAAAATTTTTGATCGTTTGTTTGATTTTTTATAATTTGGTAATTATAACATAAAGAAATTATATTTTTGCTCCATAAAAAAATGCTAAATCACCCCCCTTATTATTTAAAAATATTTTTCTTACACTTCATAACCTCCCATTATAAATCTTTTTTGCCCCCAAAACTAAATAAACAAATGCAAGATCTTAATATAAGATCTTTTTTATTACCCAAAACCAACAAAAACAACATACAAAGCAAATAAAACAACATACCACCCCTTTAAACAACCCAAATTTTACTTTCCCCAGTAAAAAATATAACCTAATTCATCAAAATTGAGTTATAATAAAATAAAAAGCAAAAACAAATACTTAAAACAAAAGGACTAAATCATGAATTTTGTAACTAGAAATACTAGAATTTATATATCTGATTGTGCTAATTATATTATTAAAAGAATTGATGTTAATCATATGAAACTCCAAAAGCTACTTTACTATTCTTATGCTGCTTATTTAGTTAAATATAAAGAATCTTTGGCTGTTAATCTAGTAGAAGCATGGCAAAAAGGACCTGTTTTTAAAAGATTATATCAAAAACTTAAACATTATGACAAAGACAAAATTATTAAAGAGCCTGTTTCTCAAACTTGTGAAAGTAAATTAAATTGGGAAAGAAAACAAGTAATGGATTTCATTATTTCCAAATATGGATGGGTAGATTCAGGATCTTTGATGAGGCAATCCATGAGAGAAGCTCCCTTTGATAATTATTTTGAAGAAACTCCAATGTATCATTTTCCCAAAACCTGTTATATTCCTGATGAGGCAATATATCATTATTTTAAAGATTCTAGTAATTGGTATGTTTTTCCTAAATATTGTCCTACTTGTTTACAAAGGATGTAAAATATTGTGGATTGTTAAATAAAATTAATAAAATATCTACAAACATAATTTAAAGATTGCATTTTACTTTAATGTTTGATACAATAAAAGAGGTCAATGGAAGTGGCTGAGGTTTAAAATAAGTATTTTAAGCTTAGGAAAGTCCATGTTAGCACATGCTGCGATTGCATGTAGTGTTTGTGTCTAAGGAATTAATAACTTAGAGTACTGTAAAAAGTAACGGCGTTTTTTAGCTCTAAGGATTGCAATAATTACATTATTTTAATCTATGAGATAAAAACTGAAAGTGTCACAGAGACGAGTTAATTAGAAATAATTAAGTGAAACGCGATAAACCCCTCAAGCTAACAACCCAAAATAATGGTAGGGGCATGCAAAGCGATTAAATGAAATTAGTTTTGCACTACTTATTAGTAGAAGATAAATAGCCACACTTGTTTAACAAGAACAGAACATGGCTTATGCACATTGACCTTTTTTATTAAATTATTTAAAAATCAATAAAGATTATTTGCTTGCTATTATATTTATTATTTGGTATATCTATATTTTGGCAAGAATTATAATTAATGTTATTTATATTATTTATTTATAATTATTGTATTTTATTTGTTTTTAAGTAATTTAAAAATTATTTGTTCCCCCTTTATAAACAAAAAAGCCAAACTGTAAAGTTTGGCTTTCGTTGTCTTTATGCTTTTCATATTGTGATATTTCTTAAAAGATATTAAATAAGTAAAGATAGCAATTTATTTATTTTTGATGTTTGATTTTATAAATTAAAATTAGTAAAAAAGCAACTATTAGACCAGTTATAATTATTATAATTGTATAAAAAATTATTGAATTTGTTGTAGTAGTTTTAGTTGTTGAAGCTGCATTTGTTTCTTGTTGATAGTTAATTTCTAGTTCCATTTCGCTTTCATATTCGTGATATTGGTCTTCTTTTGCTAAATCGTATTCTATTTTACAAAAATTATTACTGCCATCTTTGTTTTTGCTAAATTGAAAATCTTTAGGTAAAAATTTATTTTGAAGTTGAGGATTTTTTTGCCAAATAGATTCACATATTAATTGCTTTCTTTGTTCATCAGTAATATTAGGTGTTATTTGTATTGTTCCTAAATGGGCATTTGTAATAATGTCCTCCAAGTTTATCGTTTTTTTAGTAAAATTAAATTCTATTTTATTTCCCAATATATCTTCAATTTGAAAACTGCCTTGCCATTGCATTTCTTCCGATTCATATTTTTCTTCTAATTGTTCGCTTGCTATTTCAAAATCATCGCTTTGTATTTGGATGTTTGATTCTTTATTTATTTCTTTAAGTATGCCATTTAAAGCAATTATAATATCTTCTTTGGTTAATTGATTATTTTGTTTATAATAACTAAAATCATTGATTGTTCTTTTTTTTAGGGGAAATAATTGTTCGAAATTTTTGGGATTCTTTAAATTTTTTAAAGGCAGATTATTTATTATTTGGGGTTTTTGTTGTGTGTTATTTGCATTTTTTTCAACCCCTACTCCATTTTCCTTTTCTTGGATGTTTTCTAGTTGTTGTTGTTTTCCAGCATAAATACTAATTTGATTGCAAAAATGTATGCCCAATAAAATCATGAATAAAATTAAAGTAAAGTATTTGGGAAACAAACGCATAATTGCTTTGCTTTGGATTTGCATATTACAAATATTTTACTTTTCTATAAATATTAAAGGGTTTCAAAAATAACCCCATTAAAATATTACAGTATAATTATATTTTTTGTGCAACATTTGTATTTATCACATTTTATTATTGTGCCTTTTTCAACAACTTTGCATCCTTTAATTTTATTTTACGCCCCCCAAATAAAAAAATTTGAATTAAAATATTGTGCCAAAAGTTATTTTTTTGTTTTTTTATGTTTAATTTTAACAATTTTATATTATAATATAAATATAATTATTTAAATATTTTGATTCTTAATTTCTAAA
Organism: Hydrangea phyllody phytoplasma; assembly: GCF_036985185.1. Lineage (NCBI taxonomy): Bacteria > Bacillati > Mycoplasmatota > Mollicutes > Acholeplasmatales > Acholeplasmataceae > Candidatus Phytoplasma > Hydrangea phyllody phytoplasma. Next base: position 153,581 of record NZ_BSDA01000001.1, on the reverse strand, counting down.
CTCTTACTTATCTTAGATTTAAAATATTCAAAAGCAACTACTAACTTTATAAATTATTTATTTCTAATTTTATTAATTTTGTTAATTTTTCACAAATCACATATTAGCAAAACAAACAAGATAATAAATTAACTATATTTATTCTTTATTTTTAATTATATACAATTTACATAATGGATATATTTCTATTTTGCAATTCCTTTCAAACTCAAACCCAAAAATTATTTTTTTGCAATTGATTTTCACAAAATAAAATCTTATTTGTATAATAATTTATATAATCCCCAATATATTTAATCATTAATTAAATTATTTTTATAATATGTTTGCAATGTTTTGGAAAATAATAAGCATATTTTCTAAGTTTATTATTGTGTTAATAGCCTCTTTTATTTAATTCTTAGCCATAATTTTATCATTTTTCGCAACAAACACCACCAACAACAAATTAGCGTTAATTGTAATTTAGATTTTGTTAATTATTGTAAGTTTTATCAATTTTGCACCCTAAAGCCATATTTGTATCTTTTTTTAATAACTTTGGCACTAAATTATTATATTTGCAACATTTCCCTTAACACCTTAATTTAGTTTTTGTACCCCCCTTTTTTTATATTTATTCAGGGTCATTTATACGAGGTATTACAAAACCATTTCAAAAACACTTGCATAATATTTTGCATTAATTTATATTAAGATATAATAAATATCTTTAAAGTTTTAGTTTTTTCATAATGTAAATATGAAACACATTTTAAAAAATGAAATTATAAGTAATAAACTTATTTTAAAATATAAAATAAAAACATTTTATTACTAAAATTAACCCAAACCACCCCCCCAAATAACAAATTAGCCCTCATTATAATTAAATATTTTTGCTACTTTATTACAAATGTATAGCCATAACTGTATCAAAATTGAAATTTTTAATGATGGATTTTACAAAGAAATTCCAAAACCACTAATTTATAATTGCATATCATTAGATATTTTTTATAACATCGTTTTTTACCTCACAAAATAGTTCCATTTTAGATCATTTTAAATCAATTCAGAAAGGCAAAAGGAGACCATAATTATGGATTTTTTTATTAAACACAAACAAAAAATAATCATTTTTCTTTTGGCAACAATAACAACGCTGATTTTGTCTATTCCTTTTTTATCTTTGACAAAAACCAATAATGCCAAAACTGCTTCAAAAGATTTACAAATAGTAACGACTACTACCATGTTAAAAGATTTAGTCAGGCATTTAGTTGGTGATGTGGCAGAAGAAGAACAAAACGAATATCAAAAAATTGAAGGTATTCAAGTTGATTCTTTGATGGGAGTAGGAATTGATCCGCACAATTACAAAACCAAATTATCAGATCGCAAAAAAATTAAAGAAGCTGATTTAGTTGTGATTAATGGACTGCATTTGGAAGCTAAAATGGCAGAAGCCTTCCCGCTTTTAACGAATAATTCCTTTACCGCAGTGCAGTTAGATGAAACGCATACCAAAGTTATAAATCAAGAAGGTAAAGAGGAGGAACACATTAAAGAAGAAAATATTAAGCGAGATGAAGATACTCATGGACCAGATCCTCATATTTGGTTTGATATAGATCTTTGGATTAAAGTTTTAAAACAATTAAAATACAAATTAAAAACAGTATTGGGGAAAGACCTACGTTTTATCCAAAGGGATATTGCTAATTTAGAAAATAATTGCGACAAATATGCACGAAAATTAAAATTATTAGATACATATGTAGGCAAGAAATTTAACGAATTAAAAGGACAATTTTCTTCTCAAGGCAAAACATTTATTTTAGTTACTGCCCATGATGCTTTTTCTTATTTAGCTAGAAAATATGATTTTGAATTAAGTCCAATTCAAGGAATTTCTACTCAAACAGAAGCCAGTATCAGCGATATTGAAGAATTAGCTAATAAACTGGTTGAAAACCAAGTAAAAGCTATTTTTGTAGAAAGTGCTTTTCCAGAAGGAACGCTTGATTCTATTAAAGAATCTGTAAAAAGTAAAGGTCATAATATTAAAAAAAGTGATGAAGAATTATACGCTGATGCTTTGGGTTCAGAAAGCGAAGAGCCAATAGAATTTGAAGCCGACAAAGATAAAGACGGGAATTCCAAACCAACAAAATACAAACATTCCACCTATATTGGAGCTTTATTACACAACATTCACACAATAGAAAAAGAATTAAAACAATAACAACAATAACAAAGAAATAAGGAGATTATAATGAAAAAAAAAATAGCCATTAAAATTAGAGATCTAACTGTAGCTTATCATCTAAAACCAGTTTTGTGGGATATTGATTTAGATATTTATCAAAGCTCTTTGACAGCTATTTTGGGTCCTAATGGTGCTGGAAAATCTACTTTAATTAAAACTATTTTAGAATTGATTCCCAAAGTTTCTGGAGAAGTTTTATTTTATAATCAAAAATATGGACAAGTAAGAAAAAAAATTTCCTACGTGCCACAAAGAAATTCAGTTGATTGGGATTTTCCAACTACTGTGTTTGATGTTGTTTTGATGGGCCGCTACGGACATTTAGGATGGTTTAAAAAACCAACTGCTAAAGATAAAGAAATAGTAATGCAATCTTTGGAAAAAACAGGAATGCAAGACCTTAAGGACCGTCAAATATCTGAACTTTCAGGCGGACAACAACAAAGAATTTTTTTAGCTCGTGCCTTAGCTCAACAAGGAGATATTTATTTTATGGACGAGCCTTTTCAAGGAGTTGATATCCAAACAGAAAAAAAAATTATCCAAGTTTTAAAAGATTTGCAAAAAGAAAATAAAACCATTATTGTAGTGCACCATGATTTAGAAACAGTGACTCAATATTTTGATCATGTAGTTTTGGTAAACGTACAAAAAATTGCAAGTGGTACTACGGATGAAGTTTTTAACCAAACTAATTTAACTAAAACTTTTCAAAATAAACAATTAAAAACAGACATCCATAATTTGCAAACCCCCAAAACAACTAAATAAAAAGAACCAAAATAAATAATCAAATTAAATATAAATGATTAAAATAAATAATCATATAATAAAATAACCAATAAATAAGAAAGGATGAAATATGTTTGCTTTAGAATTTAATTATACTGTTGTTAAAGTGCTTTTAGCAGCTAGTTTTTTAGGATTTACATCAGGTATTTTAGGTGTTTTTATTATCCTGAAAAAACAAGCCTTAATTGGAGATGCTCTTTCTCATACCGCTTTGCCAGGAATTGCCTTAGTTTATTTTTTTGCTCGTAGTACAGATATTTGGGTTTTGTGGCTGGGTGCTATTCTTGCCTCGTTTGTTACTTTGCTTTTGATGGAACTTATTAAAAAATATTCCAAAATTAAATCAGATACAGTCTTATCGTTAGTGCTTGCTTCTTTTTTTGGTCTTGGCAACGTTTTGATTGCCATTGCTCAAAATACTGGTGAGGATAACAAAATAGCTACTTTGGAAAAATTTATCTTAGGGCAAATTGCTTTAGTAACTGAACTAGATATGATTTCTACTGGCATTATGGCTTTAATTACTTTAGTTGTGGTAGTTGGCTTGTGGAAAGAATTCAAAATTTATATTTTTGATGATAAGTTTGCCCAAAGTGTAGGATTTAACACTAAAATTATGACTTTTATTCTTAATTTCTTATTAATTGGAGTAGTAGTTATTAGTTTAAAAATTATTGGTATTATTTTGACAAGTGCCTTTTTAATTATGCCAGGAGTAATTGCTCGTCAATTTAGTGATAGATTTGTTACTAATGTTATTGTTGCTTCCATTGTTACTTTCTTTTCTAGTTTAATTGGAGTTTTTATAAGCAATAGTGTACAAGATATGCCAACAGGACCAATTATTATTGTTATTACTACTTTATTTATTGCTTTGTCCTTGCTATTTTCTCCTAAATATGGAGTTATTAGTAGATATGTGCAAAAAATTAAATATCAAAAAAAGATTAAAAAATTTCGTCAACTTATTCATCTTTATTACGAACAAGAAGAAACTCATACTTTGAGTTTGCCAATAATTCAAATAGAAAGTTTTTTATGGAAGGAAAAATATTTAATGTTACAAAATCAAAAAGCCCAATTAACACCTAAAGGAATTAAATTAGTTGAAAATTTAATTGATGGTATTGTTTAATGATAAGTTTTATAAATAATGTTGTTGGTGGCTTTGAACTAGATGTTTTTTTAGTTATTTTATTTTGTTCTTTGACTTTGGCTAGTTTAGGAGTTTTTTTAGTATTGAAAAAGTCTTCTATGGTAGTTGATGCTATGAGTCATAGTGTTTTATTAGGAATAGTTGTAGCTTTTTTAGTAGTTAAAAATCTTAATTCCCCTCTTTTAATTATGGGAGCTGCTTTAGTAGGTGTGCTTACATCTTATATGGTAGAACTTTTAGGCAAACATTCTAAAGTTACCAAAGATGCTTCTATTGGGATTGTGTTTACTTTTTTCTTTTCGGTAGCAATTATTTTGATAAGTCTTTATACAAGACACGAACATTTAGATACTGATGCTGTTTTTTTAGGCAATATTGAACTTACCCACATTAAACAACTCAAAAAAATTATTCCTCTTTTATGTCTTAATTTGTTGTTTGTGCTTTTCTTTTATAAAGAATTAAAAATCTATATTTTCGACCCTACTCTTGCTGTAATCCTCGGATTTTCAACTAATTTAATTAATTATTTATTGATGTTTTTAGTTTCTATGACAGCTGTTATTTCTTTTGATGTAGTTGGTTCTATTATGGTAATTTCTTGTATGATTGGACCTGCTGCTACATCTCTTTTAGTTACTAAGAATCTATATAATAGCTTTTTGCTTTCTTTATGGCTTGCATTTGTGAATTCTAGTCTTGGTTATTATTTGGCAATTGGACTTAATTTACCAGTATCAGGATTAATTGCTTTTATGAATTTAGTGAACTTTTTGCTCTTTTTCTTCTTAGCCCCTAAAACTGGAATTGTTGCCAAAATGATTAAAAATAATTTGCAAAAAAAAGAATTTATGATTATTTCTTTACTAATGCATCTCAAAAATCATCAAGATCAATTACAAAAAAACCATTTTCAAGAGATTTATAAAGATCTAAAATGGTCTTTATCTCGTTATAATAAATGTCTTAATAATGCTTTAAAAAAAGGCTATATTCAAATAAAGCAAAATCAAGTAATACTAAATGATTCAGGAAACTATATTTTAGAAGAAAAAATTGCTCTTTGGATATAAAAACCTACACCCAACAAACAACTTCAATAAAGTGGGCTTTATCATATTTATAATGAGTTTTATCATATTGAAAGAATTTTAAAACACTTAAATAAAAAAAATTAACCCTTTGCTAAGGTATTTTTTTAGCTTACCAACATCACAAATTTGCTTTTGTTTTATAAAATTAAGTTATAATAAATAAGGTAGCATTTATAAGCATATAGAAATTAGGAACAACACTTTCCTATTTTATATCAACACTTTATATCACCAAAAACATCATGAATTATTTTTAACTTTGCACCGCAAAACCATAATTATCAAAAAAATTAATTTATTTGTTTAACTTAGAAAAAACTAAAATAAATTATAATGACAATAAAATATCTTATCATAACATTTAATGTAATACTTAAATGTTCTATAAAACTAAGGAGTAAAACGATGAAATTTATAGGTAAAAAAATATTATGTTTAGCATTAATATTAAATTTAGTTAATTTTTTTATTTTTATAGTTTTTAATGTTTGTAGTTTTAGTTTTTTTAAGAAGAAAAATCCTTATTTTAATAATAATTTTGTTTATGCAAAGAAAGAAGAAAGTGCAAATAAGGGGAATAATAAAGATCAAAATGATGCAAAAGATAATCAATTAAATAAACCAAACGAAGAAAAGCAAGAAGAACAAAAAAAAGGGTTTGGTTCTTGTTTTTGGAATAAAGTCAAAGAAGGTAGAACAGCTATTTATAATATATTGCCAGGAACCAAATCCCCTGAAAATATTGACACACAATTATTAAACCAAATTAAAGAAGAAATAACTGCCATTGAAGAAAAAAAAGAAAAAATTAAAGAATTAACCCAACAAGACGAAACATTAAAAAATATGTTAGAATCTGATGAAGCATATAAAAAAGCGGAACAACAATATAAAGAAGTAGAAAACAATTTAAAAGAAAATAAGTTTCAAGAAGCTTCCAATTTATTAAAACCTTCTCCAACTTGGTGGCACTCTTTTATAAGTTTTTTTCCTTTTGTGGATAATCAAACTCCTCAACCCTTAAAAGAAGCTTATAAAACTGCGTTGGATAATTTACAAAAAGTTCAACAAGTAAAAGAAGATTGTAATAAATTACAAAATATAAATGATGATGTACAAGGAAAAAGTCTTTGGGCATCTATTAAAGATAAAATTAATAATTTTTGGCCTTCTGCTAATGCTGATGTTACTCCTACACCTTCTGATTTAAATTCACAAGAAGAAATACCTTCTATTAAAGATTTTCTAAATAATCATAAATTTGCAACTAAATTGCTTGGTTGGTGTTTAGGAGAAAAAAGTAATGATGTTCAAACAATAGCTTATAATTTAACAAACAGATTAGCTCAATATATAAGCAATAAAGCTGAGGAACAACTTCAAAATAAAGTAGAACAAGCTAAAAAAGATGTTCATCAAAAAGCTACAGATGCAGTTAAAGGCCACATATTTCAAGTTATTACCGCTGCTGTTGCTTTTACTGCTTTAGTTATTGCATTTCTTTACTGGTTTATAATTAAAAAAATTAAAAAAAATCAAATTAAAAAACCACAAATAAGTAAAAAAGTTACCTTAAATAAAACAAAATAAACTTTTTTATTCTTAAATAATAAATAAGCAAAAACAATAATTTATTTTACATCATTTGCTATTATTATTTCTTAAATATTACATTATTAGTGTTTTTATTTCAATTTCATACGAAATAAAAAGGAGATTAATTTTTAACATAAAAATTAACCATTTATTTAAAAAATTTCAAAATACAGAAGTCCTTGAAAATGTTTCTTTTCAATTGCCTCAAAAAGGATTAGTTTTTATTATTGGTAAATCAGGTTCTGGTAAGTCTACTTTATTGAATCTCATAGGAGGGCTTGACAAACCCACTAAGGGAAATATTACAGTTTTAGGATGAAACATTAATGAATTTGCTTCATTCGAACTAGATGCTTATCGCAATTATTTTTTAGGATTTGTTTTCCCAGAATATAATTTATTAGATAATTTAACAGTTTTTGAAAATATTCAAATGGTTTGTGCACTACAATCAAAACAAGTAGATAATTGGAAAATGCAACAAATATTAAAACAAGTAGAATTCAAGTAGAATTGGACGGTCTAGAAACTCGCTATCCTAATCAACTTTCAGGAGGACAAAAACAAAGAGTAAGTATTGCTCGTGCTTTAATTAAAAATCCTAAAATGATTTTGGAACACCTCAAGTTTATCAATTGCCAGGTAAAATTAATTGTGTTTTGTTGCCATGGCAAACTTTGCAAGAATTCTTACTTGGATAATTTAATTACAAAACTTTTAATATTTCATATTATAACAAAAATAAAATAGATAATAAATAATGATTATTACAACAAAAAAGACCGTTTAAAAACGGTCTTTTTTTATTATGAAATGCATTTTCAAACTCACTATTTTTTATAATTAAGAAAACAAAATTATTCATCATCATTATTTTGATCTAAATCTAATGATTTATAAAACCCTTTTCTTTCTAAAACAGGGATGGGTTTTGTAAATGTTTGGGTGGTGGTTTTTTGTAAAAATTCTTGTAAAGATGTTAATTTGCAATCAATATTATCTAAATACCAAAGTAAAAGAGCTTCTCCTATTTGTGGTCTTTTGGCAGCTCCATGTTCTAAAAGTCCATGATGAGAAATTAACATATGTTTTAATAATAATACTTCTTCTTTATCTTGAAAACCCAATAATTGGGCTTCTTTTTCTATTTCACAAGCACTCATGACTAAATGACCTAATAGCAAACCTTTGGGAGTATAGTTTTTTTGTTCTAAATCTAGTTCTTTAATTTTTTCCATGTCATGTAAAATAGTACCTGCAAATAGTAAATCACTATTGAGAAAAGGATAAATTTTTAAAAGAGATTCTGCCATTTTTAACATAGTTAAAGTATGATAACCAAGTCCGCCATAATAATTATGATGAATTTTTAACGCTGCTTTGGAAATTAAAAATTTATTTTTGTTTTTGCAATATAAATTGTAAGTAATTTGTTTTAAGACTTTGTTTTTTATTTTATGTAAATAGTTTTCTAATTCGTCTTTTACTATTACAAAAGAAATAGGAGCACATTCATAAAAGGCTAAATAAATTTCATACAAAGTTTGCATATCTAATACATTATAAGCTAAATTGTATGTTTGATTCATCAAAATAAGTTCTTCATTTTTGAGAAGACAAATAGTTTTAAAATGATATATTTTTCCTTGGATAGGTGGTTTGGTTTGAGGTTCTAATTTGATGTTGATGTCGCTTTTGTCTTGTAATTGCAAGGTGATATTATAAAAATGAAGTCCTTGATTGATGCTTGTTACTTTGCCTGTAAAAAAGTTGATTTGTCCTTTTTGATATTTGGGTAAGATGTTGGTTTGGGTTTTTTTCATACGTTTGTTTCCTATTGGTCTAGATTGGGATTGATAAAAATATGTTGATGGAAGTGTTTGTAAATGGAAATAGTAAGTTTGCATTATTACATTTATAAACAAAAATAAATTGATGTTTATAATTTTGTTATTACATAATTTAGTTCATTTTATTTTTTATTCATTATTTTATTTATTTATTATTTATCTAGGATTTGATTTTGGCTAAGTACAAAATTAATTAATTGTTCTTTAATGTTGGGTATTTCTCTATTAAGTACTTTGGTAATTAGTTGTTTTTGTGTATGTTTAATCCATGTTCCTTTGGGTTTGTGGGGTAATTGTTTTAAGACTTCTTGCCAACTAAAATTAAGTTCAGTAATTGTTTTTATTGGTAAATATTGATAAATATATTGTATTTTGGCTGCTGCATAAGGTTCTTTTTGCAAAAGATAATTAATTTGATTAGCTAGGAGACAATTTTTTAATCCATGTTTAAATAAATTAAAAGTAATATTTTCCCAAAGATATAAACTTAAAGAGGCAATGTTTTGGTAGCTTTTTTTCTTTTGTTTGGTAAAAGGAAAAGATGCAAGGATTTGGTTGTTGAGTAAAAGCGACATTGACCAAAAAATTCTTCTTTTTAATTTGTGGTGTGCTTGAATGTATTTAAGTTGAGTTTCATGTAGATAAGCTAAACAAAGAATGCTTTGGTTTAGTTGGGGTAAAAATAGATGGGTTTTAGTTTCTATCATAGTTTTAAAAGTTTGGTGCCAGTTTTTGTGAGTGATGATTTTTTCGATGTGTTCATAGATTCTTTGAGAAGAAATTTTAGCTAATAAATGGTTTTTGTGGATGATAGCTTTTTGGGTAGTTTTTTCTATGCAAAATCCTAGTTTAGATTGAAAATAAAAAGCTCTTAAAATTCTTAAAGGATCTTCTTGGAATCTAATAAAAGGGTCTTTGATGGTGCGGATCAAACCTTGCTTTAAATCTTTTTTTCCTTGTTTTTCAGGTGTGAAATCAAATATTTTACCAGTTTCATCCATTAAAAGAGCGTTAATAGTAAAATCACGTCTTAAAAGGTCTTGATGGACGTTTTTGGTGAAAAAAATTTCACTAGGGTGGCGATAGTCTTTGTAAGTACCTTCTTTTCTGTAAGTAGTAATTTCGAAAAGATAATTTTCAAAAGTTATTTTAAAGCTACCATAATTAATTTTTATTTGGGTTGTTTTTTCTGGGAATAAAAGGAGTTTTATTTGTTGGGGGGCGGCGTTAGTAGTGATGTCGATGTCTTCGTTAGCATTTATTTGGAGTAAATAATCTCTGACAGTGCCACCCACAATAAAGGCTTCGAATCCGTTTGTTTTTAAGATAGTAATTATTTTTTGAGCTGTTTTTAGTTGATTGGAATATTTCATATTTTGGGCTTTTAACAATATTTCTAATTTTTTTATTTTGTTGTGTTTGATTGGTTGGTTGCCTTTGATTATAAATATAGTTAAGATAAAAGTAAAATAGATAATAGATATAAATATTAAAGGTTGTTTTTAGTTTGTTTTATTATTTATTTTTTGGTAAATGTGGTTCAATATAGTATTTTTTATTAGTATTTATTTGTAATTTTAATGTAGGGTGTATTATTTAGGATGTGCCAATATTTAAAATAACAACATTTTATTATTGGCAAATTAGTTTTTTTGAAAATAAAAGACCATCGGTTGTGATGGTCTAATTTGGTTGTGATAAGAGTTTTTATTGGGTTGCTGAAATTATTTTTTTTGTTTTTTTGTTGTTTTTATCGGGATAGTAAATTATTTTTTTTGATTCTTAGTTCTTGAAAAAATTTTTGTAAAAGTTGCATGCTTTCTTGAGCTAAAATTCCTGATTGGATATTTAATTTATCCATAAAAGGCATATTTTGGATAGATGACATATCATTAAAAGAATATGATTTTTCCATGCTTGTGCCATAATAAAGGTTTTTGATGCCTGCTTGTATGATGGCTCCTGTACACATTAAGCAAGGTTCTAAAGTGACATAAAGAGATACATCATTTAAAAAACGGCTGTTTATCTTTTTGCCTGCTTTCATGAGGGCTAAAAATTCAGCGTGTCCAAAAAAAAGTTTTTTAGTGTTTCTGTTATTGTGAGCTCGTGCAATTATTTTTTGGTTTAAAACAGCGACAGCTCCGATGGGGACTTCTTCTTTGAGGTAGGCTTTTTGGGCTTCTTTTAAAGCTTCTTTCATAAAAAAAATATGTTGTTGGTTGTTATTTTCCATATTTTAAGTATTAATCCACATTCCAAACGAATTATTGAGATGAATTATTTTAGTGGAGTTATTTAGATTGGTTGGTGAAGTTTTGCCAGTTAATTTTTGTTTTGTCAATATCTGCTAAACAATGGTGTTTGCGACAACGAGGTTCGTGGTATTCTTTTCCACCTACCAAAACAACAGGTTCATTGCTTTGAGCAGGTTTGCCGTCAATTAATCTTTGAGTGCGGTTGGCTTTTTTGCCACTGATAGCACAAATTGAAGTTAATTTAGTAACGGTGTCTGCAATTGCTAATAAATAAGGCATTGGTCCGAATGGTTTTCCGCAAAAATCAAGTTCTAAACCTGATATAATAACTTCAATATTGCAGTTAGCTAAATAATCTACAATAGCGACAATGTCTTTATCTAAAAATTGGGCTTCATCTATTATGACAACATTAATTTCGGGAGTAATAAACGGGAGAATGTCTTTGCTTTTGTCAATTAAAATAGCAGGAATAGTGTTTTGATTGTGAGAAACTATTTCTTCTTTAACAGAATAACGGTCATCTATTTGCGGTTTAAAGGATAAAATTTTTTTGTTGAGTTGTAATGCTTGATTACTGCGTTGAATTAATGCTTCTGTTTTGCCTGCAAACATTGGTCCACAAACAACTTCAATAAACCCTTGCCCTTGTTCTTTTTGGGTCATTCTTTTGAACTCCTTTATAAATAAGATAATTTGAATTAATTTTTTTGGTTTTTGTGGTGTGATAGTTGGTCCAAAAGAACTTGGAGAGTGATTTGCTATTTTATTTTTTAAGTATTTATTATTTATTTTTAATCAATTCTTTGGTGGTTTCTTTTTGGTTATCAGCATTTGAAGAAACTGTTTTAACTTTTTGGTCTTGGGTAATACCATAACGTTTGTTAAATTTGTCAACTGGCCCTGCTTTAACTACAAAAGTTTGTGCGCCAGTGTAAAAAGGGTGGCAATTAGAACAAGTTTCTATTTTGATGCTAGTAACTGTGGTGCCAATTGGGTGTTGTTTGCCACAAGTTGCACAAGAAACTTCCACTGTTTCAAATTGAGGGTGAATATTTGCTTTCATGTGTTTAGGACTCCTTATTATTTTTTTGATTTTATTTATTTTTATTTTGTTATGCGATGTGTTTGTGTTTTATTATTTATTATTTTTTAATTTTTGATTTTTATTATTTGAACTTTTTGATGGGATTTTTGAACTTTTGATTTCTTATTTCTTTCTTTATCTTTATGAAAAAATCATAAAATATAAATATAAAAAATAAGAAAGAAAAGGAAGGCAAAGAGTTTTAGGCTCTTTGTAATTTGAGCTTTTTGAGTGCCCTAGCAGAGATTTTTACTTTTTGAACCTTGCCGTTTTCGTCAACAATTTTTACGTTTTGTAAGTTGGCTTTCCAAATTCTTTTAGTTGCGTTCATAGCGTGGCTACGACGATTACCAAAAAGGGTGGTTTTTCCAGTGATATAACATTTACTCATTGTTTTTCTCCTTTGTTAATTACAATATATAAGTTATTATATCACAATAAGGGTTTATTTGGGTGATGTTTTTTTGTTAAAAATAAATTTATTGTTAGTTGTTTGGTTTGGGATAATTTTATATTTAGGATAGGGGTTTATTTTAATTGCAACATTATTTGATTTGATTGTTTTTATGTTATTTTGCGCACGGTTATTATCTTTTTTGCCCATCATCTCCATTATATTTGTATATTTATTTGATAATTTATTAAAATAGTTAAAGCCTTTATTTGGTTTGTACATAAACACTTTGTTTTTTCTTGGATTTTTGCTATATTTTTTGCTACAATTAAAATATAATATATATTTAGATGAAACACTCCAATAATTTGCCCCTAGTAAAGAATGAATATTTTATTTTTTTAGTATATTTTGTTTTTGCTTAGGGTTTATTATATTTGTTGTTATTTATTTTATTTATTATTTTCATTCCTAATTATTTTTTTCCTATTTCATTTGCATTATTAACATTTGTATTATTCATATTTTTATTAAGGAGATATTTATGTTTGAGAAAAAAAATTTATTGATTGTCTTTGTGTGTTCCTTAATTGCAATGTTATTTTCGTTGTTAGTTTTTGTAATTGTTGTAAGTAAGTTAGGATATTTGAGTTTTAAAGATGTTAAAGAACCTAATTTATACAAAGACATAAAATCACCTAAAACACAAGAGCAAAGAAATAATAAGACAAATCAATTAGCTCAAAGAGTTGCTGAACAAGTAAAGGAACAATTTCAACTGACTACTTTAACAGAAAGCCAAATTAAAGAAATTAAGGATGGCAAAATAGTTTTATCCAAAGAACAATTAGAAGCAATAAAAGGAGAGTTAAAGCCTTTGGTGGATCTAAATTTTAACTGAAGAAAATAAATCTAATATTTTAACAATTGATGCAAAAAACGGAACAGTTCAGACCGAACAACCCAAACAACCCAAACCCAAATAAAGGGACACAATAACAAAAGCAAAAGAAGAACAACGATAAACCCTCAAACCCCAAAAAGGATTACAAAAATCAAACTCAAAACCAACAAGCGAAAAATAGTTTTTCTCAGCCAAATCCACCAAAACCAAAGCAGCAAAACAATGATAAATCTCAAAAACCCAAAAAATAATTAACCCTGAATATTGACGAACCCCTTATAATTTGTTCAAATATAATTGAACTTTAACCTTTTGGTGAGTTGTCTTTGGGTTGGTTCATTGGCACAACGGTGTCATACTTTATTTTTGTAGAAAAAAATAAAAAAAGAGTTCGGCGTCATATCCTAGCTCTTTTTGTATATCAGATCTGAATTTATAATATAAAAAACTCAACACTGTCATATAAGAGTTGAGTAAAAAAACTATAATATCATAATTGTTGCGCCGCGCTTTTTTTCACTTTTTCGCCTTTTTTTTGCATCTTAATTTTTTCATTCCTTAAAAAAATAATTGATTCATTCCTTAAAAAAATATTATATAATATAGCTGGTTAAATTATTATTTTGCTATCCATCAATTATTTTGTTTTGCATGTTTGGAAACATTTAATATTTGAAAAGGGGAACAATAAATAATTTACTTTTAGTATCATTTTTTTGTATTACTTAATTGTTCTTCATTTTAAGAACATCATTATTCCTTAATTTAAGAACAAATTGTTCCTTATTATAGGAATGCCCTTTTTATCCTTATTAAATTAGTTTTTAAAAATTATCAAATTATTATCTTTAATTATTTATTAATTAAAATTGTTTTTGAGTAGTTTTTGAAGGCTATTTTTTTTATTATCAAATTAATTATTATCTAATCTTTAATAATAGCTAATTGATTAATTGATAAATTATAAATATTTTAATTGACACTAATTATTATTTAATACTATTTAGTTAAGTTAAAATATTGCTTCAAGGAAATAACATGTTGTATAAAAAAATTTTTTATATTTTGTTTTCATAATAAAAACAATATTGGAAGGGAATTAGAATAAATATATGCGTAATGTTAATAAGAATAAGAAAAATAAGAAAGTACATAAATATATTCTAGCAGCTCATATAATTGCTTTAGCTCTTATATTATTTCATCTTTCTAAACAAATGGGGCTATATGATTTTAAGTCTTCTTTAACTTATAAAGCTTATTTTAATCTGGCTTTAGTACCTTTATTTTATTTAGGGTTTTTCTTTGGATTTAAGAAAGCTTCTTGGATGCTTCTTATTTATGTGTTTTGTGACTTTGTAACTACTTTGGGACATTCTTGGATTTTAGCTAATTATGATATTTTTTCGCTTGGGAAAAAAAATATTAATCAATCAACTTTTCTTATACTGAATTATCTTTTAAAAACTTTAATACCTATTTTATCTTGGTCTTTTACAGGATTATTATATTGTAAAGATTTAAGTCATTTTAATATTAATAAAAAAAATATTATACGTTTATTAAGTATTTTAATTATAATTATGTTAATTCATGCTTATTCTTATGCTATAAATGGTTATTTATGTTATTTGTCAAGTATTAAACATATTCTAAAAGATAATCCATATTATAATATCTTTTTTGCTAATGAAATAACTTCCTTTATCACTATTTTTGTTCTTAATTTAGAAACAGTTATTACTTGTAATTTATTATTATTTGGTTGTGTTATTTATCTTAATCCAAGATTAAAGATTATTTATCAAACTTATTTTTATGAATAAACAATAACATAAATGAAAAACTTTTTTTGCAATTCCCAATAAGACAAATTTAATAATATTTACCAAAAATATAAAATAAATTTTTGAATCCTCCAAACCAAATTATTTTTTTTAATACTTGCCAATTATTAAATCTTATGATATAATAAAAGTGCTTTGGCACTTAAATTATTTAGTGCCAAAATTAAATCATTACAAAAATATTTTATTTACTATAATAAATTATTAAATTAAAAGGAGTTTAATCATGAAACAAAAAACAATTATCCCTTTACATGACAATGTTGTTTTAAAATTGAAAATGGAAGAAACTAAAACAGCTAGCGGAATTATTTTGGCTTTATCAGAAAAAGAAAAATCCTCTGTTGGGGTTGTTGTTGGAGTAGGTTCCAAAGTTGAAGGTTTAAAAAAAGATGATGAAGTAGTTTATAAAAGCTATTCTGGTAGCAAAGTTACTTTAGGAGAAAAAGATTATTTAATTGTTGCTGTAAAAGATATTTTGGCACAAATTAAATAAGATAATATAGATAAGATAAATAATTATAAACTAAGTATTAATAAATAAAAAGACAATATTTTAAACTTTTTTTAAAATTATAAATCATAAAATTATAAATATTAATTAAATATCAATAAATCAATAAATAAAGATATAAAGATATAATAATCAATAATCAAAATATTTAAGGAGTAATAAAATGAGTAAAAAAATACTTTATGGCAAAGAAGCAAGAAAAGCTTTATTACAAGGAGTAGATGCAATTGCAAATACTGTTAAAGTGACTTTAGGACCTAAAGGACGTAATGTTATTTTAGAAAAAGCCTATGATTCACCTGCTATTGTAAATGATGGTGTTTCTATTGCTAAAGAAATTGAATTAAAAAATCCTTATCAAAATATGGGAGCAAAGTTAGTATATGAAGTAGCTTCCAAAACTAACGATAAAGCAGGAGATGGAACAACTACAGCAACTGTTTTGGCACAAAGTATGATTCATCGTGGGTTTGATGCAATTGATGCAGGAGCTAATCCTGTTTTAGTAAAAGAAGGAATTGAGTTAGCTGCATTAACAGTTGCCACAAAACTTTTAGCTAAATCTAAAAAAGTAGACGTCCAAGAAGATATTCAAAATGTGGCTGCTGTTTCATCAGGTAGTCAAGAAATTGGTAAAATCATTGCCCAAGCGATGCAAAAAGTAGGAAAAGATGGAGTTATTAATGTTGATGAATCCAAAGGTTTTGAAACAGAATTAGAAGTTGTTGAAGGATTGCAGTACGATAAAGGATATGCTTCTCCTTATTTTGTCTCTGATAGAGAAAGTATGACAGTACAGTTAGAAAATGCGTTAGTTTTAGTAACTGATCATAAAATTAGTACTGTGCAAGAAATTGTACCTATTTTGGAAGAAGTAGTAAAAGCATCTAGACCTTTATTAATTGTAGCTGAAGCTGTGGAAAATGAAGTTTTAGGGGTTTTGGTAGCTAATAAATTAAGAGGAACTTTTAATGTAGTTGTAACTAATGCTCCTGGTTTTGGTGATAATCAAAAAGAAATGTTACAAGATATTGCAGTACTTACAAAAGCTAATTTTGTTTCTAAAGAACTTAATATGAAATTAGCAGATTTAAAAATAGATGATTTAGGAAATATCAATAAAACTATTATTAAAAAAGATAATACTACTTTGATAAGTAATTCTAAAAGTCCTGAATTAGAAAAACGTATTCAAGTATTAAAAACTCAAATTAAAAATGCTACTTCTGATTATGAAACTAAAAATTTGCAAGAAAGATTAGCTAAATTATCAGGAGGAGTTGCCTTAATTAAAGTTGGGGCTGCAACTGATACTGAATTAAAAGATAAAAAATTACGTATTGAAGATGCTCTTAATGCTACTAAAGCTGCTATTACTGAAGGAATTGTAGTTGGTGGTGGAAAAGCTTTAGTGGAGGTTTATCAAGAATTAAAAGATACTTTGGTATCTGATAATAAAGAAGTACAACAAGGAATTGATGTAGTAGTACAAAGTCTTTTAGTACCTACTTATCAAATTGCTTATAATGCAGGATTTTCAGGTAAAGATGTGGTAAAACAACAACTTTTACAACCCTTAAATTTTGGGTTTAATGCTAAAGAAGGTAAGTATGTTTGTCTCTTAAAAGAAGGTATAATTGACCCTACTAAAGTAACTCGTCAAGCTGTTCTTAATGCTGCTTCTATCTCTGCTTTGATGATTACAACTGAGGCTGCTGTGGTAAGTTTGAAAGAAAATAAAGATAATAACTTTGATTTAGGAACACAAGAATAATTTTTTTATAACTAATAAAGCTTTATTTTTTTAATTATTATTTCCCATTTTTCCTTTTTTCATGTTAAAATAATAGTAGGTTTTGATTGTCTTTTAACTCTTTATTAGAAAACAACTCAAACCATATAATTATATAACGAAAGAAAGGAGAATAAACAATGCAAAATCAAAAAACTCAAAAATCTTTAGTTGCTAAAGTTTTAGTTTTATTTGCTGCTGTTGCTTTAATGTTTGTTGGCGTTCAAGTTTTTGCTGATGATCCACTAGATTTAAGCACTTTAAAATGTGACACCCCTCTTGAACTTACTGCTAATGATGCATCTGATGCAGAAAAAGTTGTTACTCAATGGAAAGTTCAAAACACTTCATTGGATAAAAAAGTAACAAAAGATTCTGTAAAAGTACAAGTTATCAATAATCAAGTAAAAGTTACACCTGTAGATGCCTCAACTACAAGCGCTTTAAAAGGCGAAAAATTATTAGATTTAGTAGGCGTATGTGAATTAAATAAATTAACTTTAGGAACAGACAAAAAACTTACACTTACAGTTAAAGATGACAAAGTAGATGCAAAAGCTGGTTTAAAAGCTTTAAGAGAAGCTGGAGCTAAAGTTCCTGCAACTGTAACCGAAAACGACTTAACTTTCACAGTTGGTAAAGGCGACGATGCTAATAAAGTTACTGTTAAAGCTGTAGATGGTAAAACTACTGTTTCAGGACAAGTTACCTTTGAATTTAATGTAGTTCAAAAACCTTGGTACAAAACAGTGTGGTTCTTAACATTAGTAGCTGTTGTAGTTGTTTCTGCCGTTGCTGGTGGTGTGTTTTTCTTTGTTAAAAAAAACAAAAAAAATAAATAATCTTATTTAATCATTATTTAAAAAGCTAGGTTTTTTAACCTAGTTTTTTTTATTTATCTTTATTATTAATAATAGTTTTTAGCAATAAAATAATCTTTATAAATACAATTATAATCAAAAATTATTATTAATAATAAAAAAGAATCAATTATAAGGTTTTATTTGGGAAAATTATTAAAAAATTATATAATATATATAATGGTTTTATTTTTTTTATCATCCCAAACCATAAATTAAATATTTATCAATTTATTTAACATCATAAAAAATTATTAAATTATTTAAATATAAACAATAAAAATTATAGTTATTATTATAAATTATCTTAATAAAAATATTAATTATCATAAATATTAATCTTTAATTATTAAATAATGAATAACTAAGGAAGCAAATGAAAGAAAATGTACAAAAACGGTTCTATTAAAATTGAATTAGCAAGCCCTCCTTTAACAGTAGGTAATCCCTTAAAAAATGCTTATAGTATGCAAAATGTTCTAAACAAAAGTAAAGCCAGTTTTGTTTTGTTCCCTGAACTTTGTTTAAGTAGTTATACAGCAGGAGATCTTTTTTTTGAAACTACTTTTTTAGAACAAAATTTTCAAGCTCTAGATTGGCTTTTAAAAAATAATTCTTTTGAAGGAGTCTATATTTTAGGCATGCCTCTTGCTTTGCATGAAGTTTTATTTAATGTAGCAGTTATCATTCAAAAAGATAAAATATTAGGAATAATCCCTAAAAAAACTATTCCCAATTATAAAGAATTTAGCGAAAAAAGATGGTTTCAATCAGGCAAAACCTGCGAATCCCAATACATCCAAATTTTGGGTCAAACAGTTCCTTTTGGAGATGTTTTATTTATTAATTCCCAATTTGATCTTATTTTTGGAGTAGAAATTTGTCAAGATTTATGGACTGTCTTTTCTCCTGGTGATCTACTTTCCTTAAACGGTGCTCATTTAATTTTTAATCCTTCTGCCTCAACCGATCACATAGGCAAACTTGATTTAAGAAAAAATGCCGTTCTTGATCATTCTCGCAAACAAATTGGAGGCTATTTTTACACTAGTAGCGGAATTACTGAATCTACTGTTGATAATTTATTTTCTAATCACAAAATGGCTGCTTTGTTAGGCCAAATGGTCGCCGAAAAAGATTTATTTAATCAAGATGTAAGTTTAGTAGTTGATGTTTGTGTTGATTTAATTAAATTTCAAAGAAGAATTGATACTACTTATGGTGACCAAAGAATAGGAAAACAACATCCTTTTTTAAAAGCTTATTTTGAACTCCAAGAAACGCCCCATTATCACTTTGAAAAACCAATTAATCAAACGCCTTTTATTCCTCAATCAAATGTTGCTTCGCATTTAAAATTGGCAAATGAAATCCAAGTATTAGCACTTAAAACTAAACTTAGCAATTTAAACGCCAAAATAATTGTAGAAATTACTGAAAATATTAATGATTTGTTAACTTTGGTAGTTGCTTTTCAAAGCTTTTCCTTGTTGCAAAAACCGTTAGAAGATTTCATTGTAATCCTAAATCCACTTCTTTTTTCCAACCAAACTCATTATCAACTCCTCAAAGATTTTTTACAAACCAAAGGAGTTTGCCACATTTGTGAAAGTAGTTTTTTAAAGAAAAAAGATTTGTTAGCCTTTTTGGGGCTTGACAAAACTGATGCCACCACTAACACAACTAATCTAACTGATGCCACAAATGACACAAACGCAACAAATGAAATAAATGAAGCAAACGAAACAACTACTTTATTCAACGATATTAACAACATTTCTACTTTGTCAAACGAACTTGCTTCTTGTTCCAAAGACCTAGATCAAGTTTTTTTAAAGGAATTAGATTCCCAAACACAAAAGTTTTTGTTGTTAGAAAATAATAATTTTTCGGATATGGCTTTAGGAAAAAACAATCCTCGTATTCATTACGACCACATTTATAATGTCAATGCTGGCGTTCCTAATGTTTTAGTCAAAGAATTATTACTTTATCATTTAGAAAAAAACTATTTACAAATTACACCTGCCTTAAAAAAATTATATCAAAAATTAGTGCAAGAAAACATCAATCAAAAATTAATTATGGAAGATTTTATTCTTTGTTGCCACATTAAAAAAGGTTTTACCAAAACTAAAATTGCTTGGTTTTTGCAAATTGCCTTTGATTTAAGTCCAGAAAAAAGCAATCAATTAGTTGTTTCATATCTAAAAACTTTTTATCAAAATCAATTTAAAAGACAAAATATGGCACCAGGTCCTAAAGTTTTAGAAAATAGTCTTTCGCCCAGAAACGAATTTTTGCTTCCTATTTATCTACAAAGACAAGAATAAAAAGCAATAAATCAAAGTTCTAAAAATATAAAATCCCAAAACACCCAAATCTCAAAACATCAATAAATATCATCAAAATAATAAATCAAAACACACACATAACAAATTAAAAACAAAGAAAAGGAGCAAAAAATGACAAAAGTTGTTGTTGGTTTATCAGGCGGAGTTGATAGTGCCGTTGCTGCTTTTCTTTTAAAAAAACAAGGTTATTTGGTAGAAGCAGTTTTTATGCGTAATTGGGATAGCAATCTTAATTTTGATATCCAAGGTAATCCCACTTTAAATGACATATGCCCGCAAGAACTAGATTATAAAGATGCCTTAAAAGTGTCTGAACAACTAGGAATTAAGTTGCATCGTGTTGATTTTATTGAAGAATATTGGCAAAAAGTCTTTATGTCTTTTATCAAAGCCTTTGAAAATAATCTTACTCCGAATCCTGATATTTTGTGTAATAATGAAATTAAATTTAGAGCTTTTATTGAGTATGCAACAACAAAACTTGCCCCTCAATATATTGCTATGGGACATTATGCTAACATTATATATGAAACTTCTTCAGACCAAAAATTAGTTCCACGACTTGCTTGTGCTGTTGACCAAAACAAAGATCAAACTTATTTTTTATCACAACTAACAACTAAACAATTACAAAATATTTTGTTTCCTTTGGGCAATCTCACAAAACAAGAAGTACGCCAAATTGCTTTAGAAAATAATTTAATTAATGCCACTAAAAAAGATTCCACGGGGATTTGTTTTATTGGTGAAAGAAATTTTTTTCAATTTTTAAGCAACTATTTACCCGCTCAAAAAGGTGATATTAAAACTTTGGATGGGACTTTTTTAGCACATCATAAAGGAGTAATGTATTATACCATAGGGCAACGTAAAAATTTAGGTTTGGGTGATGTTCCCAGCCAAAAACCTTGGTTTGTCGTTGGTAAACACCTTCCAACTAACACTTTATACGTAGAACAAGGTAGCACACATCCTTATTTATACAGCGACAAAGCCTTAATTGGTGATATTGTTTGGCGCGGCAAAAAAACCAATTTGCACCTACAAGCCAAAATGCGCTACCGCCAACCCAATCAAGACGTTATTTTAACTTGGCTAGACCAAAACAACTTAGAAATTCATTATCCTCAAACAATTAAAGCAGTAACTCCAGGGCAAATATTTGCTTTTTATGATAACAATATTTGTTGTGGGGCAGGCGTTATTAAAGAAGTTTATTTTCAAGGCACAAAAAGACTATACACTTAATTTATTTTTTGATTTCTTTTATTTTCTTTGCGTTTTTTTGCAAATCCTTAAAAAAGAAGGTGATAAGATGATTTTAGATTCCGATTTAACTTTAGAAAAAGATACATTATATCAAGATTTAATGGCTGTGATTTCCAAAAATATTCAAGATGCCACCATTTTGCAAAAAATTACTCAAGCCTATCTTTTTGCCAAAGAAAAACATCACGGACAAACACGTTTTACAGGAGAACCCTATATTATTCATCCTTGTGCAGTGACTAAAATTTTGGCACAATTAAACAGCGAACCCAATACTTTAATGGCAGGATTACTCCACGATGTTTTGGAAGACACTAATGCTACTATGCAAGATTTAACTTCTTTGTTTGGCGAAGACGTGGCTTATTTAGTTTATCGGGCAACTAAACTTACCAAAATTGCTTTTCACAAAAATCAAGGACATGCCGATAATCAACAAAAAATGTTTTTAGCAATGGCAAAAGATATTAGAGTTGTTATTGTAAAGATTGCTGACCGCTTGCACAATATGCAAACTTTAAATGCGATGTCTTCAGAAAAACAATTACGTATTGCCAAAGAAACCTTAGAAATTTACGCTCCTTTAACACATCGTTTAGGGCTTTTTGAAATTAAATCACAATTAGAAGATTTGTCTCTAAGATATGCTTTTCCTCAAGAATACTATCGTGTTTCTAATTTAATTCGGTTAAAAAAACAACAACGTGAAGAATCAATTACCAAAATTATCACCAATATTAAATCTCTTTTAGACAGCCACCAACTCAAAAATTACACTATTAAAGGGCGTGTCAAAAATATTTATAGTATTTATAAAAAAATTGTTAAAAGAAAAGTTAGTTTTGAAGAAATCTTTGACCTTTTAGCTATTCGAATTATTGTGCCTACTGTGGATTTGTGTTATCAATGTTTAGGGATTATTCACGGTCATTTTTCGCCACTTCCCCTAAGATTTAAAGACTATATTGCAGTTCCTAAACCTAATCTTTATCAATCTTTGCATACAACTGTTTTAACTAAGGATGGCTCTTTGTTTGAAATGCAAATAAGAACTCAAGAAATGGATGAAATTGCTGAAAAAGGAATTGCTGCTCACTGGGCTTATAAAGAAAATAAAACTTATTCCCAAGAAGATAAACAACTAGAACTTGCCAAAAAATTAAGATGGTATCAAGAATTAGTTAAAATTACTATGGATGCCAAAAATCATCCCGAAGAAACACCCAAAGAATTTGTAGATTCTATTAAAAATGATATTTTAAGTGATAATGTCTATGTTTTTACTCCTACTCAAGAAGTATTTGAACTTCCCAAAGGTTCTACCCCCATTGATTTTGCCTTTCGTATTCATTCCGCAGTAGGAAGCAAAATGACAGCAGCCATCATTAACGGGCAAATTGTACCAATTGATTATCAACTCAAAAATGGTGATATTATTTCGATTAAAACCAATAAAAATATTTTATCAGTTAATAAAGACTGGTTGCGCATGGTAAAAACAACACATGCCAAAAGAAAAATTAAAGGTTTTTTAAAAAAAGATATCAAAGAAAATAAAACTGAATATTTAGCAGAGATTCAAAAAGGAAAAGATATTATTGAAAAAGAATTAACTGCCAATAAAATTGAACTTTCCTTGATTGATAATAATTTTGTCCAAAAACATTTTGAGCGTTACAATATTCAAACTCTTAATGATTTTTATTATGAAATTGCTAAAAAACAATTAAATCCTAAGTCAGTAATTAATAAATTGCTTGTTTTAGCCAAAGAAACTTTAAGTCAAAATATTTTACAAAAACAAATGGCAAAATCGCATAAAAAACTCAAACATCAAAGTGAGACAGGCGTTATTATTGAAGGTCTTAGAAATCCTAAATTAAAATTGGCAAGTTGTTGCACCCCTGTTTATAACGATGAAATCCTAGGATTTGTCACTAAAGGAAGAGGTATTATTGTGCATCGCAAGGAATGTAATAATTTAGCTCAATGTGATGAAAAAAGATTAATTACTGCTTCATGGCAACAAGACCCTACTATTGCTAAATATCCTGCTTGGATTAGTATTATTGCTTCTACCAAAGATACTTTAGTTCAACAAATTATTAATAAAATTAACAGTTTTAATGTAAGTATTTTAGAATTTAATGTTATTAATAAACAAAAATTAGAAACTATTATTAAGATTAGGGTTTTAATAGCTAATACTAAAGAATTAAATAATCTAATTACTAATTTATATAAAATTTCGCAAATTTATCAAATTCAAAGAATCAATAATTAAATAATTTATTATTTATAATGCAGACAATTATTTATTCCCCATTTATTTTATTTTACTCCATATATTAATGACACCTTATTAAAATTATTTTGTTTATTGTGTGTTTGTGCGTATTTTTTAAATCATTTTCATGTATTTTTTAAAGCTTTATTAGCACCAAAAATTAAAAAATATAAAATCTCCAACAACAAAAACCCAAAAAGCTTTATCAAAACTTTTATCCCAAAACAACAAAAAAATAACAAAAAAATAATCATCACAAAATTAAAACCCAACCCAACCCCAAAAGCAAAGGAGCCCAAAGATGTTTTCTAAAATTAAAGGTACTTATGATTTGATGTCAGATAAAATGGTTTGTTGGCAAAAAGTAGAAAATCACATTCGCACTTTGTTTGCCAAGTATCATTTGCAAGAAATAAGAACCCCTATAATTGAATATCGTGGTGTTTTTGATAGAGCAGCTCAACATTCAGAAATGGTTTCCAAAGAAACTTATACTTTTGCAGATAAAAAAGGACGTTTTATTACTTTGCGTCCCGAAGGAACTGCTGGTGTTATTCGTAGTTATGTGGAAAATAAATTAGATAAAACCTCACAATTACACAAGTTTTTTTATTATGGACCTTGTTTTCGCTATGAAAGACCTCAAAAAGGACGCTATCGTCAATTTCATCAAGTAGGAGTAGAAATTTTAGGACAATCAAGCCCTTTTTTAGATGTAGAAGTAATTGCTCTTGCCTATGAAACCCTCAAATCATTAGGGATTTGTGATATTACTGTGAAGATTAATTCTTTGGGATGTAAAACTACATACAATAATTATTTACAAGTTTTTAAAAACTATTTACAAACACACTATCAACAATTATGTCCTTTATGTCAAGAAAGATTTGAAAAAAATATTTTGCGTATTTGGGATTGTAAAAATTGTCACAACGAACCTTTTTTAAAGAAAGCACCACGCATTTTTGACCATCTTGTTGAGGACGCCAAAGTTCGTTTTTTACAAGTTTTAGAAGGGCTTAAACAAATGAATGTTAATTTTGAATTGTGTCATGATTTAGTCCGTGGACTTGATTATTATACTCATAGCGTTTTTGAAATTGTTTATAATAACGAACAAGGACATCAAGCAGTTTTAGGTGGGGGTGGTTGTTATGATAATTTAGTTACTTTATTTGGAGGAAACCCTTCGCCTGGTATTGGTTTTGCCTTAGGCATGGAACGTTTAATGTCGATTTTAGCCACTCATTCCTTTTGCAATAAAAATATCTTACCTTCTTTGGATGCCTTTATATTAGTTAGTGTGCCGCAATTTTTTTATCAAGGACTTGCACTTGCAACAACTCTCCGCCATCAAGGTTTTTCCGTCGATCTTAATTATCAGTTTTTATCTTTTTCCAAAAGTCTCAAACAAGCCTTAAAACAACAACCCCTTTATTTTTTAATTCTGGGACCAAAAGAATTTGACAACAATCAAATTACAATCAAAAATACTGACACCCAACAGCAAACCACCATATTGCAAAAAGATGTTGTTTCTTATTTTCAAAACAACAAGGAGTTAAATTAATTCATGAAAACTAAATATAGCCATTATAACAATCAATTACAACTTGCCCATCAAGGAAAAACAGTTTTTCTAAAAGGTTTTATTTTTCGTAAACGCAACTTAGGAAAAACTCTTTTTTTTGACTTACGTGATGTTTCTGGTATCGTTCAATTATTAGTTAAAGAAAATAATCCACAATACGACAAAATAGCTTTAATTAAATTAGAAACAGTCGTGCAAATTAAAGGTCAAGTAATTGAAAGAATCAATAAAAATCCTGATTTGCCAACTGGTGATATTGAAATTTTAGTATCTCATATTGAAATTTTAAGTGAGGCTCAAACCTTACCTTTAAATGTGTTTCAAAGTCAAGAAAGTTTAGAAGAAACCAGACTTAAATATCGTTATTTGGATTTAAGAAATCCTGAAGTTAAACATTTTTTGATTCAAAGACACCACATTACCCAAAGTATTCGTCAAACTCTTTTGAAAAATGATTTTTTAGAACTAGAAACTCCCATTTTATCTAAATCCACTCCTGAAGGAGCAAGAGATTATTTAGTGCCTTCCAGAATTTATCCAGGTAATTTTTATGCCCTTCCTCAATCTCCCCAACTTTTTAAACAATTATACATGATTGCAGGATTTGAAAGGTATTTTCAAGTAGCACGTTGTTTCCGCGATGAGGACCTCAGATCTGATAGACAACCTGAATTTAGTCAAATCGATATTGAAACATCTTTTTTAAATCAAGATGAAATTATGTCCTTAACAGAAGAAATTATAGTAGATTTATTTGCCAATATTTGGAAAAAACCACTTTCTCAACCCTTTTTAAGATTAACTTATCAACAAGCCTTTGAACTTTATGGTTCTGATAAACCAGATTTAAGAAATCCCCTTAAAATCACCGATTTTACTACTTTTTTTGTTACTACCACTTACCCCCAAAATATGTTTTCAGGCAACATTAAAGGCTTTAAAGTTTCTAAAACAGCAGTTTTGACACGCCGAAAACTAGATGAGTATCAATTGTTTTTTAGTAAACATTTTAACTTGAAATTGTTTTCTTTTGTTAAAAAAAATGATAAAATTATAGGTGGAATATCTCAATTTATTAAAGATGATTCTTTTTTAAAAAATGAAGAAATTTGTTTTGTCGTTTCTGGCACAAAAGACATTATGCACAAAGCTTTAGGTATTTTTCGCACCAAACTAGCCCTTGATTTATCTTTGGTTGATACAACTCAAGAAGCGTTATTATGGATTGTTGATTTTCCTTTGTTTGAAACTACTCAAGAAGACCTGCCACAGCCAGATCTTACTTTGGAAAACTCAAATACTTCCAACCGTCTTTATTCTTTGCATCATCCTTTTACTGCTCCTTGTGATATTGCTATTTTGAAAAGCAATCCTCAAAAAGCTCTTGCCAAAACCTATGATTTAGTTTGGAACGGCTACGAAGTGGGTGGTGGTTCGTTAAGAATTAACAATCCCCAAACGCAAGAATTAATTTTTAGTCTTTTAGGATTTTCACAAGAAGAAGTGCAAACTCGTTTTGGTTTTTTAGTCGAAGCCCTTAAATACGGCACCCCACCTCATGGAGGACTTGCCCTAGGTCTTGATCGTCTTGTGATGTTGTTTACCAAAACCAACAATATCAAAGATGTTATTGCTTTTCCTAAAACCCAAAGCGCCAAAGATTTGATGTTAGAAGCTCCCAGCGCAGTTGACCAAGAACAACTCAACACCCTAAAACTCAAATTCAAATGCAATTGTAATTAAGGATGTTTCATGAAAACTATCAAACTTGCTTGTAGTCTAGATGCCAATCAAACCTATATTATAGCTGTAAGTGGCGGCGTTGATTCAATGGCTTTACTTCATTGTTTGGTGGCACAAAAAATAAAACTGCAAGTTGTGCATTTCAACCATTTAGCGCGCCCTAATGCTTGGAAAGATAAAGAATTAGTCCAAAGTTATTGCCTGCAAAACTCCCTTTGTTTCCATTATTTTGAACTTAACTGCCCCCAAAAAAACTTTCAAGCCCAAGCACGTTTATTAAGACAACAAAAATTAATGCAAATAGCTACAAAGCACCAAACTCCTTTTATTTTAACAGCCCATCATTTAGATGATTTGGCAGAAACTATTTTACAAAAAATAACTAGAAGCAGCACTTTGCTAGGTTATAGTGGCATGCAGATCCAAACTTCTTGGCAAGATTTCATTTTTTTAAAACCTTTTTTATACGTTCCCAAAGCCAAAATCATAAGTTATGCTGCTTTTTACCAAATCCCTTTTTTGGAAGATTACACCAATCAAAACTTCACTTATCAAAGAAACCAAATCAGGCACCAAGTTATTCCTTACTTAAAAACCCAAACTAGTTTTTTGCAAAATATCCCAAAATACCAACAAACTCTTTTGCAAGCCTATAATTTTATTCGCAAACAAACTCTTTTATTTCTTACAAAACACACAAATCATAGTTGTAACTCACCAAACTCTTTTGCGCTTGCACCTTTTTTAAACCTTGATTTAGTTATTCAAAAAGATATCATTTTATTATTATTAGAACAACAAAATATTACTAAAAGTTTTATTTTTATCCAAAATATCATCAAAGGCATTAACAATCCTTATAAGCCTAATTTATCTTGGCATCTTAATTTTGAGTGGCATTTAATTAAAGATTACAAGCACATTACATTAATGAGTCCTGCACCACCACTTTCCTTTGCTTTGTCAAAACCTTTGTTGTGTGTTTCTACATGTAATCTTTGTCTTGCTTGCATTTCTCCTTCGTTACAATCCCTCAATTATAATCTTCAAAAAGTTAGTTTTCCTTTAAAAGTGCGTTTGCGCCAACCAAAAGACACATTAAAATTTAGTTTTGGCACTAAAAAATTGAAAAAATTTTTAATTGAAAAAAAAGTGCCCCTTACTCAAAGAAATAATTTATGGTTAGTAGTAGACAATCTAGACAATATTTTATTTATTCCTCACTTATATATCAACCTAACTTTAGGAAACCAATCCAAGATTTATTTAGCTTTTAAAAACTTTTTTACTTCTTCAAATTGTTTTTCTCAAACAAATTAAAAATGAGAATCCAAAAAAATAAATGCAGAAATTACATCCATCCCAAATTAAACTCCAAAAATTAAAATATTTGATTTCAATGTTTAACTCAAAGATAATTTCTTGCAAGAAAGGTTAATTTATGTCATTTTTTGATAAAATTTTTAAAAAATTCAATATGCGCGTCCTTTATTTTGCTTTAATTTTAATAGTTGCCACTTTTATTTATTGTTATTTTACTAAGAATGCAAAAAAAGATAACAATACATTTGATGAACTTGCAAAAGATAACAAAATTGAAAAAATTATTTATGAACCTCACTATTTTAATTCATATTTTTGTAATGTTGTAGTTACTACTACAGACGGTAAAGAAATTGATTTTTTTAATATTCCTTGTGAAAAAGTATTTGACAAAAAACCAAACCCCAAATATAAAATTGATTCTGTAGATCCTAGACCTTGGAATGGTTATGAACCTGTTGTTTGGGTATTTAGACAATGTTTAACAATGTTAATTTTTTACTGTTTTTTTCTCTTTTTTGCCGATACTATCAAACAAATGGGACAAGAAATTTTGGCATCAGCCCCTGGTAAAAAAGGTTCTAAAAGTCGCAAAGTTATTATCAATCAAAAAAGATTTACTTTTTCAGATGTAGCAGGAGCTGATGAAGAAAAAGAAGAAATGTCAGAATTGATTGACTTTTTAAAAAACCCGCGCAAATACGCTGCTATGGGAGCAAGAATTCCTAAAGGAGTTTTGTTGTATGGACCTCCAGGTACAGGAAAAACCTTACTTGCAAAAGCTTTAGCAGGTGAGGCAGGCGTTCCTTTTTTTGCTGCTTCAGGTTCTGATTTTGATGAAGTTTATGTAGGTGTTGGTCCTTCACGTGTCAGAGATCTTTTTAAAGAAGCTCAACTGGCAGCTCCTTGTATCGTTTTTATCGATGAAATTGAGGCAGTTGCTAGAAAAAGAGGCTCCAATATTGGTGGGAGTAACAGTTCTGAACCAACCTTAAACCAACTTTTAGTAGAGATGGACGGCTTTAACCAAAAAATGGGTGTTATTGTTATTGCAGCTACTAACCAACCCGAAGTTCTTGACTCAGCTATTTTGCGTCCTGGACGTTTTGACCGTCACTTTAATATTGCTTTACCAAATGTTAAAGACCGTGAAGCTATCTTAAAATTACATGCAAGTAATAAAAAACTTTCAGAAGAAATTAGTTTAGAAGAATTAGCTAAACAAACCCCAGGTTTTAGTGGTGCTCAATTAGAAGGCACCTTAAACGAAGCTGCTTTATTAGCTACTAGAAGAAATGCTACTTTTATCAATAAAAAAGATATCAGCGAAGCTTTAGACCGTATTTTAATTGGACCTGCTAAAAAATCTAAAAAATACAATGACAAAGAAAAACGTATGGTAGCTTATCACGAAGCAGGACATGCTGTTATTGGAATTAAAATTCCTTTTGCCCAAATAGTGCAAAAAATCACCATTATTCCCCGCGGAAACGCAGGCGGATACAACTTAATGCTTCCTCAAGAAGAAACTTTCTTTTCTTCCAAAAAAACCCTATTAGCCCAAATTACTTCCTTTCTGGGCGGACGTGTTGCCGAAGAATTAATGTTTGACGACGTTTCTAACGGCGCTTACAACGATTTTAAACACGCTACGCAAATAGCTAAACTGATGGTAACTAAATACGGCATGAGTGATTTAGGACCAGTGCAATATTCAGGAAATACTTTCCAAAATGATTTTTCTGATCCTAAAGGTTTAGAAATTGACCAACAAATTCAAAAAATTATTGCTAATTGTTATCAACAAGCCAAACAAATTATTCAAGAAAACCAAGATTTGCTTGACACAATCGCTAAATATTTACTTGAAATTGAAACTCTTAATAAAAGAGATATTGATGAAATTGTAACTACAGGAAAAATTGCTTGGTGGGAAAAAGAAAAAGAAGAAGCCAACAACCTAACCCAACCAACTTCTCAAATGCCTTCCAACAACGAAACAACTAGCACTGATACAACTCCTTTAAATGATGAATTGAAAACAACAACCAATTTAGACAACCAAGAATCAAACGAATCAAATCCAAACAATAAGGAAACAACTTCTCCAGAAGTTGTGTCAACAGATTCCGAATAAACCCAAAACCAATCTATTTTTTCATTTCTAAAAATAGTTTTTTGCAAAAATCAAAAATATCTTTACAATTAACACCAATTTTAAGCTTGATTAGAGTTGGTGTTCGTTATGATAATTTAAATTTATCACCAATGCTTTTTCTTGATTTTTTTAACCTTTTTATTATTTTTTTTTATTTTTGAAACCCCATTCTTTTACTACATTTTTTTAACTTTTAGAAAACAAGGCCTTTTACATGAATGAAAAACAAGAGTTTCTTATTTCTGCCAGTGAGGCATTTCAACGTTTAGATCATTTTTTATTGACTCACATTAATTTAAATAAAAGTCAATGTCAAAAATTAATTTTGGCACAACAAGTTTTGGTCAACTCCAAACCTGCGAAAAAAAGTTATTTGCTCAAAGCCCAAGACCTCATTACAGTTATTATCCCTCAAACTCAAGAATCTGTTAATTTACAAACTCCTCAAAATCTTAATTTAGACATCATTTACGAAGACCCCTATTTAGCAGTTATTAATAAACCTGACAATTTGGTAGCACACCCTTCTTTAAGTTTTCAAGAAACAACCTTAGTTAATGGCTTGTTGTACCAATTTGCAACTTTAAGTCATGTAGATACCCAAAGACCTGGTATCGTGCATAGACTTGACAAAAATACTACTGGTTTATTAATTATTGCCAAAAATAATGATGTAAGCGACAAACTACAAATTGCGTTCCAACAAAGAAAAATTACCAAAATCTATTGGGCTTTAATTGAAGGTTTTTTAGAAGATAAAGGCACTATCAAACTGCCTATTGGAAGAAATCCTCATAATCGATTAAAAATGCAAGTTATTCCAGACGGTAAAACTGCTGTTACTCATTTTAAAACTTTGCAACGTTTTTCTCACTTTTCTTTGATGGAATTTAATTTGGAAACAGGAAGAACTCATCAACTAAGAGCACATTTTTCCTTCCTCAAACGTCCTATTATAGGAGATCTACTTTATGGTTCATCACACCATATTACTCCTTTAGGTCAATTTTTGCATGCCAAAATGTTAAAATTCAACCACCCTATCACCAATCAAAATCTTATTTTAGAAGCACCCTTACCTGCTAATTTTGAAAAGCTTTTACAATCTCTTAACAACTCCAATTAATGCTTTAAACTTTTTTCTCTTTACTTTATCATTTGTGTTTTAAACTTTTTATTTTTTTCACTCACTTTCCAATTTTACAATCATTTAAATTAAAAAAACAAT
This sequence comes from Hydrangea phyllody phytoplasma, assembly GCF_036985185.1. Classification (NCBI taxonomy): domain Bacteria; kingdom Bacillati; phylum Mycoplasmatota; class Mollicutes; order Acholeplasmatales; family Acholeplasmataceae; genus Candidatus Phytoplasma; species Hydrangea phyllody phytoplasma. The sequence goes on along the minus strand of NZ_BSDA01000001.1, from coordinate 121,233 downwards.
AAATAAGGAATTATTTATGATTAAAATTAATAATCTTTCGAAAACTTTTTTCCTTAAAAAAGAAAAACTTCCAGTTTTACAAAACATTTCACTTGCAGTTTTGAAAGGCGAAATCTTTGGGTTAGTAGGAACTTCGGGTTCTGGCAAAACTACTTTATTAAAAATTATGAATGGATTTATGTTGCCTGATAAAAATGCTAATTCTTCCATGCAAAAAGCTTTTAGTCATCTAGAAAGTGCTATGATTTTTCAAAATTTTAATCTTTTGAGTAATTTAAATGTTTTTGAAAATGTGGCTCTTCCTTTAGAAATAAGAAGCACTCCCGAAGAACAAATTACTACTAAAGTAAATAAAATGTTAGATTTTGTAGGACTTTGCCAATTTGCAACTGCCTATCCTAAAACGCTTTCGGGCGGACAAAAACAACGTGTAGCCATTGCACGTGCCTTAGTTTACGAGCCTAAAATTATTTTTTGTGACGAGCCTACTTTTGCCCTGGATGAAATGACAAGTCAAGAGATTTTGAAGTTATTGCAAACAACCAATCAAAAACTAAAAACTACCATTGTTTTGGTTTCTCATAATGTTGCAGTAATTAAAAGTTTGTGCCATTGTGTAGCTATTTTGGAGCAAGGAAAATTAGCTAAAATTGCTACCCTTAATCCTTCTTGTAAATTTGAAGCTACTTCTTATCAAAACATTTTTATCTAAATTTTATCCTTTTTCTTATCCTTTTTTATCATACAAATGTTTTTGTCCAACAAAATATTAATAAATAAAATCACTTAGAAAAAAGACACATTACATGTTTAAACTATCCTCTTTATCTTCCAAAACTAAAAAAAATCTATTATTTGCCTTATTAACTATTTCTCTTTTGTGTAATTTGCTTTTGGGTTATTTTCTTTGGGATGCTAAAAAATCTTTAGCTCATACCCCTTCCAACCAAAAAAACCATAAATTAACAGTAGCAACTGCTCTGCCAACTATTAAATATTTTTTAGAAGAATATGCCAAAGACCGTTTAAAAGAATACAATATTGATTTAGATGTTCAATATATAAGTTCTAGATTTAAACAAACCAATGAATTACTTTTAAACAAAAAAGTTGATGCTAAATTAGACGCTCATGTACATGATTTAAATATTTTTAATAAAGAAAATCCAAATATTCCAGATCAAGATAAATTAACGTTTAGCCAAGTAGTTTATTTAGCTAAATTTGGGCTTTTTGCTAAACCTAATGCTTTTAATAATTTAGAAGGAATTAAAAAAAACAATCATCCTAACAAACTTAAAATTTTGATTCCACAAGACAATTTTCAACGTTCTTTAGCTTTGCGCGTGTTGCAAGAATTAAAAATTATTGAAGAAATAAACCCAAAACGCACTCTTAGCACTGAAGAACAATTTAATTTAAAAACTACAGATTTTAAATCTACTAATTTATATCCTGACATAGAATACACTACTGAATCGGATTTAATGACAATTACATCTAGATTTCTTGCTCCTAATGATTTTGATTTATGTCTTAATTATCCTACTCTTATGGGATTGGGAATAAATAATTTTATATCACTAGGAATAATGCAAAAACCCACTAATTTAGATGATATTATTTATTCTTATACCATTTCTTTAGTGACTACTAACAATAATAAAAATAACTGGAAAATTAAAATTTTACAAGATATTTTAAAAGAAGAAGAAGCTATTGCATATATGGAAAAAAGCCAATTTGCAACCAATTTTTATATGATTCCAAGACAAGAAGTTAAACAAATAAGTAAAAACATTAAAGATAAATATTTAGGCAAAACAGGCGCTGCTCCTGCTTCTAATTAATGGAAAAACTCAATGGAAAATAATATTTTTATTCGTTTGTGGAATGTTTTAGCTAAAAATCAATTGGTATGGAATGGTTTTAAAGAAACTCTTAAAATTACTTTAATAGGTTGTTTTATTGCTTTTTTTCTAGGGCTTATTTTAGGAGTTTTATTATATTTATTCAAAATACAAAAACATTATAAAAGATATTGGATTTTAAATAGTTTGATGAATTTTTTCATTTCTACTCCTTTTTTAATCTTAATTGTTTTATTACTAAAATTAATTTTAATCCCTTATTTTCGCATGGGTTATGGCTTTGGTGCTGCCCTTTTTTTCTTAGTCTTAGCTATTGCTCCTCTTTTTGCTCGTCATTGTGAACAAGCTTTTTTAACTACTAATCCAGAATTATACCAAACATCATTTAGTTTTGGAGCAACTAAATTTCAATTTGTGACTAAATTTTTGTTAACAGAAACCCGTTCTGATATCATTTTAAAACTAGCTTCTCTTTTTATCACTTCCCTTGCTTATTCTTCTGTTTTGCAAATTGTAGGGCATCAAGGTATTGCAGCAGTGGCAATTGATAATGGCTATAACGGACATTATGATTTTGAACCTTTTTTTACTCGCTTTGATTTAATTATAGTATCTGTTTTGCTTACCTTTATTTTAACTCAAACAGTTTATTTTTTAGGAAATCGCATTGCTTTTGCCCTTGATAAACGCTAATTACATCCATTTTTTACCAAATTTTTTCCTCTCACCAACTTTTTTATCATTTTTTTCCACAATTTAGTCTTTTTTTTCATCAAATAAAGTAAAATAAGGTATAATACTCTTGTGGATAATATGAAATTAATTATAGCTATCGTTTCTAGTCGCGATGCTAACAAAGTACAACAATCTTTAATAGAAAATAGTTTTTTTACAACTAGATTAGCTACTAAAGGAGGTTTTTTAAAAGAAGCTAATGCAACTTTTATTTTAGGAGTCAAAGAAGAACAAGTACCCAAAGCTTTAGAAATTATAAAAGCCCATTCTCATAAAAAAACTCAAATGATTCCAAACAATATCATCAATGAGTTTAGTGCTTATAATTCTTTTCCTACCGAAGTTTCTGTGGGCGGAGCAACGATTTTTGTTCTTGATGTGGGCCAGTTTTTAAAAGTTTAACATTAATTAATAATTTCAACAAACCTAAAACCTATCAAATTCAACCAAATTTAAATTAAAAAAAGGAGTTTTTACGTGGCATTAACCAAAGAACAAAAACAAGAAATCATTAAACAAAATTCACGTTTTGCAAAAGACACAGGTTCATCTGAAGTTCAAATTGCTATTTTATCAGCAGAAATCAAACAATTAAGTGAACATTTAAAACAACACCCTCACGATTTTCACTCTAAAAGAGGTTTGTTTATGAAAAACAGCAAAAGACGTAATTTAGTAAAATATTTAGCAAACCAAAATTAATAATTCAAATATCACAGCTTTTGTGGTATTTTTTTATTTTTATTTCCTTGCATTTAATTTACTCAAACCAACCCCAACCCCCAAAAATTACTTACACACACACACGCAACTAAACGCATAACAAAGTTAAAAAGGAGACAACAAGGAACAATATGAAAGGTTTATTAGTTTTATATGACGGATTTGAGGATTGTGAGGCTTTAGTCACAAGAGCTTTATTAAATCGCGTAGCCCTTCCTTTAACAACTGCAACTCTAAATCCCCAATTAGAAGTTATGTCTTCTAGCGGGCTTTGTGTAAAAGCAGATGCCAATTTAGCTACTATTAATCCTTTAGAATACGATTTTTTAGTTATTCCTGGAGGACCTTACGTAGCGCAAATTATTGAAAAAGAAACTTTTTTATTAAAATTAATTCAAAAATTTGTTGATGCTAATAAAGTTATTGGAGCTATTTGTTCCGCTCCCATGTTTCTAGGCAAACTAGATTTATTAAAAAATCACCCTTTTACTTGCTTTCCTTCTTGTAATCATTTTATTGAAGGTACTTATTTGCCAGACCAAAAAGCTGTTATTAGTGATAAATTTGTAACTTCGCGTTCTCCTATAACCGTCTTTGACTTTGTTTTTGCTTTAGTAGAAGTGCTGAAAGGCAAAGCTTTTGCTTTTGCTTTTAAAAATTCCCTTAATGTTTAGTAAATTTGGGACTTTTTATTTGTATATAAAAAATATCAAAATTATCTGATAACCATCCAACCATTATCCTCTTTTTTCAATTTTTTTTACACAATTTATGCATTCTTTTTTAAAAAAAGTTGACAAAATGATTTTTTTAATTGACTTAATGACATTATTTTAGTAAAATATTAATAGAATATTGAAAATAAAAAATTACTATTTCATAATAATTAAGACTATTTCATATCTAAATTACAAAAGATTTCATAACTCTTTTGTTTTTGTCGCTTTCAAACAAAACACAAATACACACATAAAATTAATCACTATTTTTTCATTAATAATAAGGAGAAAATTCCATGACAGAACAATTGCAACCAAAAAACAATCAAAAAACTTTAATGGCTAATAAAACAACAGTAAAACCTAAATGGCACCTAGTAGATGCTAAGGGCAAAACCCTAGGCAGATTAGCTACCAAAGTGGCTTCCATTTTAAAAGGAAAACACAAAACACATTACACGCCACACGTAGACAATGGCGATTATGTTATTGTTGTAAATGCTGCCTATATTCATTTAACTGGCAAAAAATGGCAACAAAAAACTTACTACAAACATTCAGGTTATCCAGGTGGTTTAACTAAAATTGTAGCTTCAGAAATGATGCGTAAATTTCCTACAAAAATGGTTGAAAAAGCAATTTTAGGAATGGTTCCTCATACTAAATTAGGTTCACAAATTGGTAAAAAATTATTTGTTTATGCCGAACAAAACCACAATCACCAAGCGCAACAACCAGAAAGTTTAGAGGCTTAATTAGATGAAAAAAGTAAATTATTTTGGTACTGGTCGTCGTAAAAGTGCTGTGGCAAGAGTTATTTTAACTAATGGTACTGGCAAAATTACAATCAATACTAGAGATTTTGAAAAATATTTACCATTACCTGCAACACGCCTAGAAATGATTCAACCTTTAGAATTAACTGAAAAAAGAGAAACTTTTGATGTAAGTGTGAATGTAAACGGCGGAGGGCTTTCAGCTCAAGCAGGCGCTATTCGTTTAGGAATTGCACGCGCTTTAATTGAAAGTGTTCCCGAATTAAGAGCCATTTTAAAAAAAGCTGGTTTATTAACTCGCGATGCTCGTTGTGTTGAACGCAAAAAATACGGTTTAAAAAAAGCTCGTCGAGCACCACAATTTTCCAAACGTTAATCCAAAAAAGAACTTTGTCAAAAAGTTCCTTTTTTTTAAATTTTCCACCAACACCTCCCCTATCGATTTTAAATTAAAAGGAAAACCCTTACTGTAACTATGAAAAAAATTAAAGTTCGTTATGCTCCAAGCCCTACTGGTTTTTTGCATATAGGAAATGCCCGCACTGCTTTATTCAATTATTTGTTTGCCAAACACAATCAAGGAGAGTTTATCATCCGCATCGAAGACACCGATTTTTCACGCAATGTTGAAGGCGGCGAGGCTTCTCAATTAAAAAATTTACGTTGGTTAGGAATTGATTGGAGCGAAGGGCCCGATATCAAAGGACCTTTTGGACCTTATCGCCAATCAGAAAGACTTGCCATTTACCAAAAATACGCCCAAAAACTACTTGATCAAGATCTCGCTTACAAAGAATTTCAAGAAGGACACACCACTTTTGCCATAAGATTTCGCGTTCCTACCAATCAAACTTTTGCCTTTGATGATTTAATTAGAGGCAAACTTACTTTTCAAAGTCAAGAAATCGAAGACTTTATTATCCTCAAATCAAACGGCTATCCTTCTTATAATTTTGCAGTTGTCATTGACGATCACTTAATGCAGATTTCTCATATTTTTCGAGGAGAAGAACACATCACTAACACTCCTAAACAAATTATGATTTATCAAGCTTTCCAATGGAATCTTCCTCAATTTGCTCACATGACTTTAATTCTTAACGACAACAAAAAAAAATTAAGCAAAAGAGATGCTAATATTATGCAATTTATTGAACAATATGAAAAATTAGGATACTTGCCACAAGCATTATTTAATTTCTTATCTTTGTTAGGATTTAGTCCTTTAAGCCAAACCGAAATATTAAGTCCCCAAGAATTAATTAATTTATTTGATGTGGCACGCCTCAATAAAGCTCCTGCTATGTTTGATAAAACTAAACTAGATTATTTGAATAATCAACATTTAAGAAAGTTGCTTCCAGAAGTAATTGCATCATTTATTTTGCAAAAAAAATATTTAGCTCTTACAACCGCTCCTACAAATGACAAAGAGTGGATGACTAAATTTGTGGCTTTGTTTCAAGATAGAATGAATTATATGCAACAAATCACAGATTTTTATCAACTTTTTTTTCAATCAACACCTTTTTTATCGCAAGAAGCTACACATTTTTTACAAACTAATCCCCAAACAACCCTTATTTTAAAAACTTTTTATAATGTTTTTGATGTTATTGTATTTGAAAAAGATGTTATTGCTAATTCCATTAAACAAGTTACTAACCAAAATGATTTTGCTAAAAAAACACTTTTTATGGCTTTGCGTATCGGAACTACTTGCAAAATGCATGGTCCCAGTATCGCCCTTTTATTAGAATTGTTAGGAAAAAAACAAGTACTTAAAAATCTATCTTATGTTTTAGAACAAGCCCAAAAATTTTAATTAATTCCATTTGAAAAATAATATTTATATATTTCATAATTAATTTACTTATCATTTTATTTTATATAATTCATTCCATCGCAATTTAACCCTTATTTTTTTCTTTTATTTGCCCCCTCATTTTTCTTTATGCCATTTTCCAAACAAAAAGGATTTCTTTAATGTTAAAAATTTATAACTCTTTAACTCGCAAAAAAGAATTTTTTAACCCTGCCCATCCGCCCCAAATTAACATGTATGTTTGTGGACCTACTGTCTATAATCACCTGCATTTAGGAAACACCAGACCGTTAATTTTTTTTGATACAGTGAAAAGATATTTAGAAATGCTTAATTTTAGGGTATATTATGTAGTAAATATTACTGATATTGATGATAAAATTATTGAAAATGCTCTTAAAAACCAAGTTTTGGAACAAGATTTAGCCAATAAATATATTAAATCTTTCAACAATCTCCTCAAAACCCTAAACATTCAAACCATTAATTTTAAACCTCAAGCTACTCAATATATCAATTCTATGATTGTCTACATCCAAACTCTTTTAGACCAAGGATTTGCTTATTTTACCGATCAAGGAATATATTTTTGTGTATCTAAAATTGATGATTATGGTAAACTCAAAAAACAAGATTTATCCCAACTTAAACAAAATGCACGTAAACAATTAGACCCCCAAAAAGAATTTCCAGGAGATTTTGTTTTATGGAAAAAAACTTCGCAAGGTATTACATACCCAAGTCCTTGGTTTGCAGGGCGTCCTGGTTGGCATACTGAATGTGCAACTATGATTGAACAACTTTTTAAATTGCCTTTGGATATTCATGGAGGAGGTACAGATTTAAAATTTCCTCATCATGAAAATGAAATTGCCCAAACACATGCCCATAGCCACCAAAAACTAGCTAATTTTTTTATGCATGTAGAAAGATTAGATTATCAAAATCAAAAAATGTCTAAATCTTTAGGAAATATTATTTGGTGTAAAGATTTATTAAAACAATACAATCCTTGCATAATAAAGCTTTTAATTTTGAGTACTCATTACCGCAAGCCAATCAATTTTAGTTATGATTTGATGGAACAAGCCCAACAAAAATACCAAAAAATAACTGATTTTTTAACTAAAAATAATTTTTATTTAAAAGTTAATCAATTTTCTTGCCAAGCCTTAGACCAAGATATAATGCAGTTATTTCATCAATTAATGCAAGATGATTTGGCTACTCATAAAGTAATTGATTTAATGGAACAAACAATTAAACAAGCCCATCAAACCCAAATTTTGGATAAGTTATCCCAATTTCAAAACTCTTTATTATTAATTTTAAATATTTTAGGAATTACAATTCCATTTAACAAACCAACAAAAACAGACTTACAAACATATTTTTTGTGGCAAGATGCAAGAAAATGTAGAGATTTTTCCCAAGCAGATATTTTAAGAAAGCAATTATTAGATAAAGGCTTTATTTAAAAACTTTGAAACACTCAAATAATTTGCCCCCACATTTTAATTATTTTTTTTACCTTTTTTTATTTTTCAATATTATTTATTGCAATTCACAAACATTACAATAATTTTATTTATTTAGAAAAAGACCTCTTAATTGAGGTTTTTAATATATTATCAGTATCAGAGGGAATCGTGCTAAAAGTTTATTATAATCAAACCATCCTAAATGTTCCTTTAAACACTAGTTTAGAAACTTTAAAAAATCAATTAAACCTTAAAAATGTTTATGCTGCCAAAGTAAACAATAAATTAAAAGAACTTACCTTTAAATTGCATGCCCCCATCAATCAAATTACTTTTTTAGGCGCTTGGAACGCTGCGGCTGTAAATATTTATGAAGCTAGTTTAAGATATTTAGTTGCTATGGCATCTTACAAACTTTTTGAAAATATTTCATTACATTTTACTTATTATAGTTCTTCTAGTATTTTGGTATCTTTTCCCAAAGAAATTACCTTTTTGCCAGAAATGTTTCAAAAAATTAAAGAAGAAATGCATTTGTTAGTATCGCAAAAATTAGATATTACCAAAAAGAAATTGCTCCTTGAAAAAGCCTTGCAAATTTATCAATCTTTGGGCTTTGGGGATAAAATTAGTCTTCTCAAACAAAAAGCTCCTTCCTTTGCTACCCTTTATTTTTGCCAAAACTATTGTAATTATATGTATCAAGGTTTAGTTCCTAACACTAGTTATTTAGATAAATATCATTTATTTTATCATCAAAATGGGTTTGTTATGCAATTTGTAACTCCTTTTAGTGATGAAAAAATTCCTCCTTTTCAACAAGAACCTCTATTTGAACAAATGCTTACTCAAAGTTTGGCTTTTAAAAAAACTATTCAAATGCAAAATGTTTCCCAAATTAATCAATTTGCCAAAACTGCTCAAAGTCAATTTAATTTAATTAATCTTGCAGAAATTAATCATCAAAATCAGTTGCAACAATTAATTGCTAAAATTGCTAAACGTGCCTCCAATCTTAAAATTATTAATATTTCGGGTCCTTCTTCTAGTGGAAAAACTACATTTGCTAAAAGATTACAATTACAATTACAAGCGTTTGGAATTTGTACTTTTATTATTGCTATGGATAATTATTATTTGCCTTTGAAAGATATTCCCAAAGAAAAAGATGGCATCTCCTTTGATTTTGAAAGTATTGATGCCTTAAATATTCCTTTATTTAATCAAAATATCTATGATTTGCTGACTTGCAAAAAGACTACTATTCCCCAATTTGATTTTGTTACTCGTAGTCATACCCAAAAAGATATTCAAACCCATAATCATATTATTTTGGTAGAAGGAATACATGCCATAAACCCTAAACTTACTCCTTTTATTCCAAGATTACAAAAATTTCAAATCTATATTGCCCCACAACATCAATTATCACTAGATTTCCATAATCCTTTACATTTAACCGATGTGAGGTTTTTAAGAAGAGCTATAAGAGATTATATTTCTAGGAATACTACTATTTTAAGGACTTTTGAGTTTTGGGATTCTGTGCGAAAAGGGGAGTTTAGATGGATTTATCCTAATCAACAAGAAGCTGATTTTGTTTTCAATTCTGAATTAATTTATGAATTTAATGTTTTGAAACCATATTTAATTCCTTTGTTATTGCAAATTCCTGAAACAAGTAAGTATTTTGATAAAGCTCAGTATTTTTTAAATTTGTTAAGTTTTTTTAAATCTTTGGATTCTAATTTAGTGTTTCATGAGTCTTTGTTAAAAGAATTTATTGGTGGGAGTCCTTTTTATTTTTAGATTATTTTATAATTAAATATTTTGTTATATGGAAAGATTAACTTTTGCAAAAGTTAATCTTTTTTTGTTGAAAAAGATATATTATATAAATGAGGATGTATAAATTATAATTGCAGTATTTAAGGCAAAAACTTATCAATATGCAGTTGTATCACAAAAATAGTTATATTCATGTTATAATTAAGCTGTAAAAAGTTATTATATTTTAATATTTAAGTGTATAAAGATATTTAAATATAATTTATTCAAAAATATTCATACACAAAATATTGATGTGAGGAACTTTATGTATCAGAAAAAAATTTTAATTAGATTTGGAGAATTATTTTTAAAAGGAAAAAATAAAAAAGCTTTCATTAATACATTAAGACAATTATTACAAAATAAAATTAAAGACCTTTGCAACGTTCAAATGTATTTTAAACATGATTATGCTTATCTAGAATATATTTATGATGCAAGTTTAGAAAAAGAAATTCTTAAAAGATTATCTTATGTATCAGGGATTTCTTCTTTTGTTGTAGTAAGTCAAGCAAGTAGACAATTAGATGATATTGTTCAAAAAGCTTGTTTATTGTTGCAAGAAAAAATTACAAAAAATACTTCTTTTAAAATAGACACCACTAGAAAAGATAAAAGTTTTGCTTTAAAAAGTTTGGAACTTACCCAACAAATTGCTCCTTTAATTTTAAAGCAGTTTGAAGGTAAATTAATAGTTGATGTTAAAAATCCTCAAGTTATTTTACATGTTAGTATTAGAAAAGAAAACACTTATCTTTATTTAAAAAGTGATGAAACTCAAGCTTTAGGAGGGTTTCCTGTTTCTTCTGGTGGTAGAGGAATTGTTTTGATGAGTGGTGGTATTGATTCTCCTGTAGCTGCTTATTTGGCGATGAAAAAAGGTATTACAGTAGAGTTATTACATTTTGAATCAAGCCCTTTAACTCCTTTAGAATCAATCCAAAAAGTAATTGATTTAGCTAAAGTTTTGAGTCGTTATGCTTTTGGTAATCAAATTAAATTGCATTTAGTGCCTTTTAGATATTTGCAAGAAACAATTACTAAAACAGTTCTAGATTCTTATATCATTAATGTTATGCGTCGGATGATGTATCGTTTAGCTTCTCAATTTGCTTTTCAAAAAAATCATTTATGTTTAATTAATGGTGAATCAGTAGGACAAGTAGCAAGTCAAACTTTGGAAAGTATGCAGACAACCACTCAAGTAACGAGTATGACTATTTTAAGACCTTTAGTTACTATGGATAAAAATGAAATAATTAAAATAGCTAAACAAATTGATACTTTTGATATTTCTATTCGTGCTTTTCATGATTGTTGTACTCTTTATTTGCCTCAAAATCCCACCACTAAACCAACTATTCTAAAATCTAAAAGAGAAGAGCAAAAAATAGATTATTTTCCCTTATTAAATGATGCTTTGCAAAATACAATTACTCTAAATATAGACCAACATTTGCAATTTAATATCTGTGATTATGGTTTTTTTGATGTAAAAGAAGCAATTAAGCATTTTTGCGAACAAAATCCAGAGCAAACAATTGTAAGTCAATATTAAAATACAAAAGATAAAAAACAATTCAATAAAATAATATTCAATAAAATAATATTTAAAAAGAGCGTAAAATGCAAATTAATTTTATATTTTTATGCTTTACTAATTTCATTCAAAGGAACATTTATGATTACATCGAAACAAAATCATACTTTTAAAAAATTAAAAAAATTACAATTAAAAAAATATCGCGATTTATATCAACAATTTTTAGTATATGGTGATCATCTCATTGAACAAGCACAAAAAAACAACGCTGTTGTTACCGTTTTTACTTCTAATGAGGAAAAACCAGGGACTTTTATTGCGCCTTCTTTGATGAAAGAATTATCTCAAACTAAAACTGTCTTTGAGCAAATGGCTCTTTGCAAACCTACCTCAGAGAATAATTTATTGTCTGATAAAATTTTAGTTTTGGATGATATTCAAGACCCTGCTAATTTAGGAGCTTTAATGCGTTCTGCTAGTGCTTTTGGGTTTAATCAAGTTTTTGCCAGTTTTCATAGTGCTGATTTTTATCATGAAAAAACTATTAGATCAAGCCAAGGTGCCTTATTTTCGCTTTCCTTAAAAAGAGGCAATACTAAATCCTTTTTAGAAGAAATTAAAGAAAAAAACTATTCTATTTTTAGTGCTTTTCCCCAAAAAGCCAATATTACTATGGAAGATGCTAAAAAATATCCTAAAAAAGTATTAGTTTTAGGAAACGAAGGACAAGGGATTTCTTTGGAAACAGAAGCCCTTTCTGATTATTTTGTAAATATTTGCACTCAAAATGTCGAAAGCCTAAATGTTGCAGTTGCAGGAAGCATTTTAATGTATCTTTTGTAATTACCAAAGATAAAAATTTATTGCAAAAAAATAAAACAATAAAAATATCATAAAACAAATTATAAAATAAATAAAATAATAAAGAGGTTTAAAAATGAATATATTACATGATATTAATCCTGAAAGAATTACAAAAGAAGAGTTTATAGTAGTTATTGAAATTTCTCAAGGAAGTAAAAAAAAATATGAGATTGACAAAGAAACAGGTCTTTTGTTGCTTGATCGTTTTTTGACAACTGCTTTTCGATATCCGATTAATTATGGATTTGTTCCTTTAACTAATTGTGAAGACAATGATCCTTTAGATGTTTTGGTGTTATCTCAAGAAATCCTAGATCCTATGACTTTGGTAAAATGTCGTCCTTTGGGAGTAATTAAAATGATTGATAATGATGAATTAGATGAAAAAGTAATTGCAGTTCCTGTTTTTGATAAGTATTTTTCTCATTTACAAGATTTAAAAGATATTCCTTTGCCAATGATTGCAGAAATTAAGCATTTTTTTGAAAATTACAAAGCTTTGGAAAAGAAAAAAGTAGTTATTGAAGCTATACAAGATAAACAAGCAGCATTTAGTGCTATTGAAACAAGTCTTTTAACTTATCAAAAAGTTATTAAACCTTCTTTAAAGAAAGAAAAAAAGCAATAAAAACCTTCTTATATTTTTGCAAATAAAGTTTATTTGTGTTTTGCCTCCATATCATTTTTCAGTTTTAATAAGGCTCAATTGTAATTAAATTATTTGATTAATATTTGATTAAAATGTTTGAAAAGAAAAGATTTGACAATAATATTGGTGATAAATATACTGTACAACAAACTTATTTTAAAAAACTTACTAACTCAAATTTGATTATTGCATTTATTTCATTTTGCAAAGGAAAAGTTTAAATTATGAAAACAATTATCACTAATAAAAAAGCATTTTATGATTATTTTTTAGAAAAGAAAAAATATCAAGCAGGAATCAAATTATTAGGAAGCGAAGTAAAATCAATTAGAATAGGAAAAATTAATTTATTAAACTCCTATATTCATATCAAAAATGAAGAAGCTTTTATAATGAATATGACTATTTTAAAATATCCTTTTAGTTGTTGTTTGGCATATGATGAAAATAGAACTAAAAAGATTTTGTTGCAAAAACATGAAATTATCCAAATTCAAAACAAAATTAAAACTGAAAAATTGTCTGTTATTCCTTTAAAAGTTTATTTTAATAAAAATTTAGTTAAATTAGAAATTGCCTTAGCTAAAGGTAAGAAACAACACGATAAAAGAAATGCTTTAAAAGACTTTGATGCTAAATTGCGTATTCAAAAAACATTAAAAAACTTTAATCAAAAACAATAATTCTTAACCCTTGTATTTTTTAATGAATAAAAAACCAATTTTAAAAATCCCCAACTTAAATTGCTTAATATTTTGTATTTTTTTGTAGTTTAACAATAATTTATAACAATTAAATTTTTGCAATAATAATGATACAAAATAATTAATTATTTTGTATTTTTTGCTTTTATGCAGATATCAAATTAGACAATAATTAAGGACACATGAATGAAAATTTCTAAAACTCGTTTTATTAAGTTTTTAAAAGTTTTAAAATATTTGAATTTTAATTTTTTGTATCAAAATAAATCTCAGTTTCTTTTGGATTTTTCCAATGAACTCAAAGATTTAATTAATGAAGAAACTTATGCTAAAAAACTTGCTTTTTTACAAGAAAATCTAAGCGAGCAAGACGAATATCAAGCTGTTTTAAACCAAAAACATTTAAACATTATGCAACCTTATTACAAACAATTAGAGCTTTTGGTAGGTTCTTATTTGGAAAAACATTTTCCAGGAGAAGTTATTTTTTCTTTGGAAACTTATCAACAAAAAAAGTTTCAAATGAATAAACAAGGATATCAATTTTATTGTTTTTTAGATGGATATCAAGAAGACAAAACTACTATTCGTATTTTTGAAACTAAAACTACTACTAGCAAAAAATTCTTAAAATTGCAATTTGTAAACGATAACAAAGAAAAAATGCCCTTTTTCCATTATACAAGTCCTAACACCTTATCACCTTTTTGCAAGGGCTCCAATCAAGACAACCCATCTTATCAAAAAAAAATGCAAACTTTTTTTAATCCCAAATCACAAGAAGGAAAATACATCTATGATTTAACTTATCAAAGATGGGTAATTGAAAATAATTTAACTGAGGCACAAAAAAAGAAAAAAATAGAGTATTATTTGGTAGTTCTTAATTCGGATTATGTTTATGATTGCAAAAGTTGTAATGCGGCTTTGGATCCTAACTTGCTTACTTTTATTGATTTGACTTTGATTACACAACAAGGAACTCAAATATTAGAAAATGATGCCAATCTTTTAATTTCTTATTTGTCTTCAAAAACTAACAAGCCAAACGACACTTCTGCTTATTATTTGTTGCCTGAAAAAATCCTTCATTTTTATGAAAACATCCCTTCCAAAGACAGTATTTTTACTTATTTTTATAATCATTTAGGTTTTTTTGACTCCCAAAACAAACAAAAACACGAAACACAACAGTTAATTTTGCAACAATATTATCATGTTTCTGACATTCCTTTTGCTTGGTTGAATCGTTTTGATAACAAAGTGCAACAAAAAGTTACCCAAAAAAAGCTTCCTTATTATTGTTTTGATAAGATTAAAGCAGGGTTGCAAATTCTAAAATACCCTCTTTATTATTTAGATTTTGAGGCTTTTCCGTGTCCTTTTCCTAGATTTAAAGGCGAAAAACCCTATACTCAATCCTTATTTCAATTTTCACTTCACATCGAAAAAGCCCCTGGTTTGTGCAACAAAGATAAAAATCACGTTTCTTTTTTGGCACCCGATCACGCCGATTACAGAAAAACCCTATTAGAAAAACTAACCAATGCCATTTTAGATGATGGAGGCTCCATTATTGTTTATCATAAAGCTTTTGAAAAAACACGCCTTCAAGAATTATCTTTGCTTTTTCCTGAATATTCCTTGCAAATCCAAAACATTATTGCGCGTATTTTCGACCTTAAAGACCTTCTAAAAGGCAGCAAAACGATTTATCAAAATCTAGGATTTGATTCCGAACAAGCCGCAGGCATTAATTTTTATCATCCCCATTTGCAAGGTTCTTTTTCTATCAAAAAAATTACTCCTTTATTTTGCAATTTGAATTATCAAAATTTAGTTATTCAAAATGGTATTGAGGCTTTTTTAACTTATATTCAACTGCCTAAAATGTCTCCTTTGCAATTTCAAGCGCAATTTCAAGCCTTAGAACAATATTGCAAACAAGATACTTGGGTAATGGTAGAAATTTTGAAAGGACTTATCAGCCAAACCCAAAAACCTAATTTCTTATATTTAACTCCTAAAGATATTGTCCAATAGTCAAATTTATTATTTGTATCTCCTTTTTACTCACAAAATTCCTTAAGGATGCATAAAAAATTGTTATTTGCCTTGGGAAATGATATAATTATATTATGAGTTATTTTTTTTCATCAAAAGATAAAAATGGTGCTTGTAACAAATCACTGTTTTTTTTATTTTGTATCTGGTTTTAGTTGGTTGTGTTTGTTAATGTTAAATTCGCCCACATCTAACAAGATGCATTTACTAGGAGGTATCGTTTGATTAGTAAGAATTTTTTTAAACTTTTAGATAAAATCGCTCAAGAAAGAGATTTAGATAAAGACCAAGTTATTGATGCTTTTGCTAAAGGATTGATTTCTGGTTGCAAAAAAAATCATAAAGTTAAAAGCTGTAAAATCCAGTTAAAAGAAGACAAAAGCGAAATTATTTTATATAAACAATTTTTGGTTGCCGACGAAGCTACTATGAGCACTATTAATTTAAAAGAGTCAACTCCCATTACTCTTGAAGAAGCCCAACAAATTAAGCCTCATGCCAAAATAGGTCAAGTAATTGATATTAAAGTTGATCCTAAAGATTTTAATCTATACGCTGTCAAAGAACTTAAAAATCAATTCAACGAAGAGCTTACCAAAAAGAAAAGAGAAAACATTTATAATTTTTTCAAACAACAAGAAGGCAAATTAATTATCGCTAAAATTATTTCGGAAAACGATAAATTTTATAATTTGGAATTAGAAAAAGAAATTACTACCTTGCTGCCTAAAAAAGAAATTGCTTCCAATAATGAAATGCAAGTAGGCGAAAGAATTCAAGTTTTTTTGTCAGAAGTAAGAAAAACTACTAAATGGCCTAAGATTTTTGTCAGTTGTAATCATGTGGGACTTGTAGTTAAAGTGTTAGAAGAAAATATTCCTGAAATCCAAGAAGGCATCGTTAAAATTGTAGGGGTTGCCCGCATTTCTGGCGAACGTACCAAAATTGGTTTATTGTCCTGCGACGCTCAAGTAGATGCCATTGGCTCTTGTATTGGCGAAAGAAGCAACCGTATTAAAAATGTTATCAAAATCCTTAAAGACGAAAAAGTTGATTTATTTGTTTGGAGCGACGATCCCCAAGAACTTATTGCAAATGCCCTCAAACCTGCTTCATGCCTTCAAGTTGTCATCAAAGACGACATTAACAAATACGCTCTTGCAATTGTTCCTGACGACCAATTTTCTTTAGCGATTGGTAAATTAGGTAAAAATGTTAAATTAGCAGCGGAAGTAACTAAGTGGAATATTGATATCAAAACCTTAGATCAAGCCCAAACAGAAGGATTAATTTAATTGTAATGACTGTTTTGCGAACTTGTATAGTTTCTAAAAAAATGCAAGATATCAAAAAAATGATTAGAATAAATAGCACTAAACAAGGAAAAGTAGCTGTTGATTTTAATTTAGCACTTCAAGGAAGAGGAGTATATCTAACTTTAAAACTTGAATATGTTATTTTGTCGCAAAAAAAGAAACTTTTAGATAAAAAACTCAAAACCAAAGTTCCTGAAGAAATATATCAAACTCTTTTAAAATTGATTGCTTTACAAACTTAGCAAACATTTTTATATTTTATTTATGCATTTTTCCATCTTTGAAATATTTTTTGTTCACTTCACACTTCACATTTTTTATTTTTTGCCCAATTTATTTTTTATGTTGCAATCTTTTATTTTCATGCATTAAAAATTATTAAAATTAAAGGAGGGATGTAAATGACCCTTAACAAAAAAACAAATAATGAAAATTCATCCAAAACTACCCCTAAATTATCCAAGGAAACGGATTTGCGAAACGATTTTGCTAGTAAAAACTATGTTTTTAATCCCCAAGACAAAGTTTTTCAAATCGCTCAAGTTTTTGGCATTACCAGTGCTTTTTTAATTAAAAAATTATTACAATTAGGACTTAAAGCAGATGTTAATCAAACCTTAGAAAAAGATATTGTTGAACTTTTAGCCAAAGATTACAATATTCAAGTAATCGAACCCCAAGAAAAACACACCCCACCACAACTTCAACCGCAAATGCCTTCCCTCACTAAAACCAAACCCAACCAAAAACTTAATTTTCAAAAAACACCGCCCATTGTAACTATTATGGGACACGTTGACCACGGCAAAACTACTCTATTAGATGCCATTCGAAAAACTCGTGTAGTTGATCAAGAATTTGGAGGCATTACCCAACACATAGGAGCTTATCAAGTTGAATACCAAGGAAATAAAATAACTTTTATTGATACTCCAGGACATGAAGCTTTTGATAAGATGAGGGCTAGAGGAGCTAAAATTACTGATATTTGTATTTTGGTAGTAGCAGTTGATGATTGCGTCAAACCACAAACCTTAGAATCCTTGAAGCACGCCCAAAAAGCCCAAATTCCTATTATTGTTGCTTTAAATAAAATTGATAAACCCAATAATAACACACAACAAATTATGCAAGAATTATCTAGTTATGATTTGTTGCCTGAAGAATGGGGCGGCACTACTCCTTATATTGCTATTTCTGCTTTAAAAAGAGAAGGTTTGGAAAAAATATTAGAAATTATTCTTTTAGTTAGTGAAATCCAAAATTTACAAGCTAATCCCGATCAAAAAGCTCAAGGAACAGTTATTGATGCAAGCCTTAATAAATCTTTAGGACTGGTGGCTACTTTTATTGTAAGTGATGGCAACCTTAAAGTAGGCGATATCGTCGTTGCTGGAGCTTCTTATGGAAAAATTCGTTCCATGGAAGATGAAAACAAAAAAACACTAACCAAAGCCTTACCTTCGCAACCTGTGCGTGTTGCAGGATTAAAAGGAGTGCCTCAAGCAGGAGATATTTTTTACGCCGTTGCTAATGAAAAACAAGCACGCCAAATTGTAGCCGAAAAAAAATCCCAAACTAAAGAAACTTTAGCCAAAACCCTTTCACCTCTTAATTTAGAAGATATTTTACAAGACTTAGAAACCGAAAAACCGCAAGAACTCAATATCATTTTAAAAGCTGATACTCAAGGAAGTTTGGAAGCGCTTCAAGGTATGATTGCCAAAATTAAAGTATCTGATCTTAAAGTGCAACTTTTGCGCGCTGCTGTTGGCACCATTACAGAAACAGATATTGCTTTTGCCAAATCATCAGACAGTTTGTTAATAGGCTTCAATATCAAACCTGCTTCTTCCACACTCAAATCTGCTCAAAGACAAGAAGTAAAAATTACTATTCATAATGTTATTTACCGCATTATTGAAGATATTGAACAAAAATTAAAATCTATGATTAAACCTACTTTTGAAGAAGTGGTTACTGGTAAAGTAGAAGTAAGAAAAATTTTTAATATCAGTAAAGTTGGCAATATTGCTGGTTGTTATGTGACACAAGGTATTGTCAATAATAGCGATTTTGCCAAAGTAATGCGCAATGATGAAGTTTTATTTAAAGGTAAAATTGCATCCTTAAAACATCTCAAAGACAACATTAAATCTGCCAAACAAGGTTATGAGTGCGGCATTTTACTTGATGGTTTTAATGATTTTGAAATTAATGATATAATAGAAACATCTAAACTAAGCAAAGTAGAGGAATAAAAAATGGTAACAACAGCTGAAAGATTGTCTAGTCTAATTCAAAAAGAATTGGTGTTAATTAATGATGTTATTCAAGACGAACAAATAGGATATATTAATTTAACCGATGTTAAAGTAACAAAAGACTTGTCTTTTGCTAATGTTTATTATACTATTTTAAGCGATGATCCAACTGTTTTGAAATTAACAGAAGAAACTATTCAACAAAATAAAGTTGTTATTCGGTTGGAATTAGCTAAAAAAATTAAAAATTTTCGTAAAATACCTGATTTAGTTTTTAAATATGATAAATCTTTATCTTATGGACGCCGTATAGAAAATATTTTAAAAGATATTAATAAATAATTCTTTCTTTGTTATTTGTTTCAATAATTTATATAAGATATGCTTTAATAAAGGCGTCTTTTTTCTTTATTGGCGTTGGTATTTTGTTATCTTTGTTATTAAAAATAATTTGCGCACAAAATACAAAAATTAAAATCACTTTTCTTTGTGCAATTCCAAAAAATAATATAATTAGTAAAATAATTCAAATATATAATTGCAAAAATAAATTTGCAAACAGCTTTTGTTTTGTTTTTTTGCTTTTGCTTATCATAAATAATAAAATGAAATAATAAAACACAACAAAAAGAAAGAAAAAACGATGAAACTTATTGTAGGTTTGGGGAATCCAGGTACCAAATTTGTAAACACTCGTCATAATGTTGGTTTTGCTGTTGTTGATTCTTTTTTAAGTCAAAATAAATATCAAATCTTGAAGGAAGACAAAACCGCCCACATTTATCAAATTAATTTTAACCACCACCAATCATTATTGATTAAACCACAAACGTATATGAATTTATCAGGTGAAGTGGTAAAAAAAATTATAAATAAATATCGCATTAAGATAGAAAATATTTTAGTTATTGTAGATGATATTTATTTGGATGAAGGCAAATTAAAGTTAAAAATGCAAGGTGGTCATGGAGGGCATAACGGATTAAGGAATATTATTGATCGTTTAGGCACTAAACAATTTAAAAGGTTAAAAATAGGAGTAAGTTTAGATTCTTGCATGCCTTTGGATCAATATCTTTTAACGCCTGTCAATGCAAGCAGTCAAAAAAATATTTTAAAAAACATTAATATTATTAATAAAATTATATTTAATTTTATCCAAGATGTGGATTTTAATATTTTAATGAATGCGTATAATTCTAAACTTTGATTTTGTATTACCCATTATTATTTATTTGAAAATAAATGATTTCTTAATTGAACAAATTTATAAAGGTATAAAAAAAGAGCAAATATTTTCATATTTGCTCTTTTTATTTATTTTATTTCTTCTTGTAAATCTATTTTTGTGATTTTGATTTGAGAAATTACTTTATCATTGTGTTTTAAGATTGTAAATTTAAAATTCTTGTAAATGATTTCGATATTTTTGTCATTTGGTTTGGGAAATCTTCCCAATTGTCCTATTAAAAAACCACTTAAAGTATCATAATCTTCAGTGTTAAATTCTAATTTAATTGCTTCTGCGACCTCTTCTAAATCAGCAAATCCATTAACAATATATTCATTTTTGGCAACTTCTTTAATCATTAGCTCTTCATTGTCGTATTCATCCGAAATTTCACCTAAGATCTCTTCAATTAAATCCTCAAAAGTAATTATTCCAGCTGTGCCACCATATTCGTCAATTACTATTGCCATATGGGTTTTGGTTTTTTTCATTTCGCGGAAAAATTCATTAGTATTTTTTGTATCTGGGACCAAATAAGGTTTTCTAATGAATTTTTTCAAATCAAAAATTTTATTTGGGTTTGAGGACATTAAATAATTAAAAATATCTTTAACATGTAAAATGCCTATAATATTATCAATACTATTTTCATAAACTGGAAAACGTGTGTATTTTTCATTTTGGATAGTTTTAATTAATTCTTTTTTGGTAATTTCAACATTAATTGCAACTACTTCGGTGCGGTGGCGCATTACTTCAGAAATGTTTGTGTGATCAAATTCAAAAATATTTTGAATCATTTTATTTTCATCTTTGTCAATGATGCCTTTTTGATAACTTGAAGTTAACATTAAACGTAGTTCGTCTTCTGAGACTTGTATGCTATTTTTGTTAGGATTTAGTCCGAAAACAATAAGAAAAAGATTACTTACTTGAGTCAAAATCCAAACCAAAGGCGTAATTAACCAAGCAATTAAGGAAATAGAACCAGAAAAAAGATAAGCAATTTTGGAAGGTGCATGCATTGCTATGCGTTTAGGAATTAATTCTCCAAAAATAATAGAAAGGGTAATAATTAAAGCCTCAATTCCGATGTTATGTAATGAAAAATGCCCTTCTGTTTCTCTTAGCCAACAAGATGTTACAATATTTCCTTGAAAAAAAGTAATGATGTGAATCATAATTTGAATTACTGATAAAAAAGTGGTTGGTTTGGCTTTGATTTTTTTGACTCTTAGAGCATTTTTATTGCCCTTTTTGATATCTAATTCAATTTTGCTTTCGTTAGTAGAAATAAAAGATATTTCGCAAGTTGCAAAAAAAGCATTTAATGCGATTAAAATAATCAATATGACTATCGGATTCATAAGAAAAAACACCTTTTGGCATTAATGCACATTTTTTTATTTGCTAAATTTGATTTTTTACCCACAAACGTCTTTTTTTCAAAGATCTTTATTGTGCTAAATTTTATACTATCACTATCGTCCATATTTTTTTGAAACAACACCTCGCCTTTAATTTATATTTTTAATAACTAACTGATTTCATTTTAACATAAATAATAAAAAATGTCAATTTATAAAGTAAAATAATTGCTGGTTTTTCATTTGTTTTTGCTCGCTTTTTGTGTTACATATTTTTTTTGTTAATGGAAAATAAAAGCAATAAAAAAGAATAGTAATTTTATTTGGGTGTTTCTTTTGGTTTTGTGATTTTTTTGTGATTTGTGGTAATTGAAAAAATTGATGACTATTTTCAAAAACTTCTGTTTGCTATTATTGTTGCCTTTTGGTTTGGTGAACTGTTCCGTTTTTTTAGACACTTTTTAAGTGTAATGAAATTACTTTGTTAGTTTGAAAAGATATGAAATTATCTATTTAATTTTAAGTCTTAAAGAGTAATTTTTAAATAAAAAAGTGTCTAAAAAAACGGAACAGTTCAGGCGTTTCTTTTTTGCCTCCATGCAATTTTAATTTATCTTTGGATTTTATAATTTGTTTACAATAAATTAGCAAA
Organism: Hydrangea phyllody phytoplasma; assembly: GCF_036985185.1. NCBI lineage: Bacteria > Bacillati > Mycoplasmatota > Mollicutes > Acholeplasmatales > Acholeplasmataceae > Candidatus Phytoplasma > Hydrangea phyllody phytoplasma. The sequence goes on along the minus strand of NZ_BSDA01000001.1, from coordinate 98,619 downwards.
CCTATCAAAAATAATTAAAGCATCTTGGTGAATGTTGTTTTCCAAAATAAAATCTAGATCCAAAGGCCAAATGCTATATTTTAGTGTCAATAAACAGCGATAACGGTTATTTTTTTTAGGAATAAGTGATAAAACAGGACCTAAAACAGTTATTTTGTGTGAAAAGCGATTGGCCAATGCTGCTTTGATGCGGTAAGCAATATCAAAAGTTTTTTTAAAATCTTTATGAGAGATTAAAATTTGGCTCAGGTATCCAAATGGAGGGTTTTGTGACATTTTTCTTTCTTCTAAAAGTTGTCTCAAAAACTCCTTTTCTTCATATTTGACTGCCGCATTAATTGCAAAATGGTCTATATTATAGCTTTGCACAATTACTTTGCCTTGTTCTTTTCTGCCACAACGTCCTGCTGCTTGAATGAGTAATTGAAAGGTTTTTTCTGAGCCTTTAAAACTAGGAATTTTGAGTAAAGAATCTGCCATTAAAATACCTACTAAAGTAACTTTGTGAAAGTCAAGTCCTTTGGCAATCATTTGAGTTCCTAACAAAATATCTGCTTTTTCTTGATTAAAATCGTTCCATAATTTTTCGTATTGACTAATTTTTGTGATAGTATCTGAATCAAATTTGATAAGTCTTGCTTGCAAAAATTCTTTTTGGAGATAAGCTTCGATGTATTCGATACCAACGCCTACTTCTTTTATTTGTTCTTTGGAGCAGCGCATGCATTTTGGTGTAAATTGCTCTTTATAGTTGCAATGACTACATTTTAATAGTTCTTGTTTTTGATAAAAAGTAAGGCTATTGTTGCATTTATGGCATTTGGGGACAAAGCCGCAAAAACGACATAAAACAAATGGTGCAAAACCTTTAGTGTTGATAAATAAAATGGCTTGTTGTTGTTTGGCTAGAACTTCCCTTAATGCATGTTTAAGGCTTTGGGAAAAAGGTTCTAAATTGCCTTTTTTTAATTCTTCTTTCATGTCTACAAGTTCGATGGTAGGTAAAGCATCAATTAAAGCTCTTTTGGTAAGGCTTAAAAGTTGATAATTTTGTTGTAAAACTTGATAATGACTTTCCAAAGAAGGAGTAGCGCTTCCTAAAATTAAAGGAATTTTGTGGTATTTAGCCCTTATTTGTGCCAAGGTTCTTGCATCATAAGTGGCGCGCTCTTTTTCTATTAAAGCCTCGTCGTGTTCTTCGTCAATGATGACAATTCCTAAATTATTTAAAGGAGCAAAAATAGCACTACGAGTGCCTAAAACAATGCAGGCTTTTTGTTCTTTGATTTTTAAAAATTGGTCTAAATGTTCTTTGGGGCTTAAATAACTGTGTAAAACAGCTATATTTTTGTTTGTGAATTTGGATTGGAGGCGTTGCATTAAAGGAGCTATTAACATTACTTCAGGTACCAATAATAAAACTTGTTTATTTTGATTGAGAACTTTGGTAATTAAATGGAGATAAATTTCAGTTTTGCCTGAGCCTGTTTTTCCGTGTAAAAGATAAGTTTTGTGGTAGTTAAGATTTATTTTTTTTGCTATTTGTTGTTGTTCTTCATTCAAAATTATTTTTTTGTCTTCTGCAAGTAAATCAAAGTTGTGATTTAGAACTATACTTATTTTTTGTTCTGTTTGTAAAAGAATCTTTTTGCGGATTAAGGATTGAATAATGCTGTTTGAAGTCAATTCTAAGGCTTTTTTTCTTGTGATTTCTTGAGTTTTTATTTTTGGTTTGCTATGTTTGATTTCATTTGAGCTTGTTTTATCTAACATTTTTAAAGGTTTTAATTCTTTTAATTTTACAATAAAATCTTTTTGCTTGGGTGTTAATTTTATATCTTTTTGTTCACTTAATTGCGGATTAAGGTGGTAAATGCATATTTTTTTTTCAGTGTTTTTTTCTTTGAGTTGTAAAATATCTTTGATTATGACAATTTTTTTCTTAGATAGTTTTGTAAAATATTCTAATAGTTTTTCTTGGGATTTGTTTTTGGGATTTAAAAAAAGTTCCTTTTTGTTTGCGAAAAAACCTTTGAGATTTTCAGGAAATAACTCCTTATTTATAATTTTAATTTCTTTTAAAAAAGATTTTACAAATTCTTTGGGGAAAATAGTTTCATAAACTAAGGCTTTAATAATGAAAGGAGTTTTTAACATTTCTTGGGATAATAAAAAAAATTCTTGATCAAAATAAGGAGTTTCATCTAAAATAGTTATTATTTCTTTTAAGTTCTTATTGAACTTGCTATTTTCTTTTAAATTGATAATATAGCCTAAGCGTTGCGAATTAGCATTACCAAAAGGAACTACAACTCTCATTGCTTTTTTGATTATCTTTTCAAAATGGGGTGGTACCAAATAATCAAAAGGTTTGTTAATTCCTTGATATGTAGTTTTTATATCTATAATTATTTCAGCTATCAATTTTTTATCCTTGCTTTCCTTATTGCTTTAGTTTTTGAGAGTTTGATACTTCAATTATAACAAAATTATAAATCATTTGGGATTAATAAAAAAAGAGACTTTAAAAAGCCTCTTTGGGATTTGTTTGATTGTAATTAATGTGTGTAAACGATTTTAATTTATTTTTTTACAGTAGCTAATTTATTTTTGTTAGGTTTATTACCTGCTTTGGTTTTAGTTTTTTCAGAATTTTCTTTTTGTGCTTCTGGTTGTTGTGTCTCATCTAAAGCATAAATTTCTTTTTGACTTAAAGTATCTTTATCTAATAAAGTTTGGGTTATTTTTTCTACTAATACTTTATTTTTTTCTAAAATGTTTTTAGCTTGTTTGTAGCATTCATCTACTATTTTTTTAATTTCTTGGTCTACTTGATAACGAGTTTGTTCGGAACATTTTTCAAAGTTAATATATCCTAAAGGACTCATTCCTGAATAAACCACCATCCCAAAAGCAGTGCGAGTAGCTTGTTTAAGATCGGAATACACTCCATTAGTTCTAGCTTTAGAAAAGAGTTCTTCAGCGGCTGCTCCACCTAAGGCAACAACGATGTTATAGGTGAGTTGTTTTTCGGTATTGCAAAAATATTCTTTATCAGATGTAGGCCACATATAACCTAGAGCGCCTCCTCTTGGAGTAATAGTGAGGGTTCTTACTTTTTCAGAACTATGAGGGTGCTTCATTACAATAACAGCATGTCCTGCTTCGTGGTAAGCTGTCATTTTTCTTTCTATTTCATGAATAACTAAAGATTTTTTGGCAGGTCCCATATAAACTTTGTCAACTGACTCTTCTAATTCATCCATAGTAATAAAAGCTTTTTGGTTTTTGGCTGCTAAAAGAGAGGCTTCATTAAGAACAGCTGCAAGTTGGGCTCCATTCATTCCTGGAGTTCTTTTAGCTAAATGGCTAAAATCCACTAAAGGTTCTATTTTTTTGTTACGAGCATGAATTTTTAAGATTGCTTCTCTAGCTTTTACATCAGGAAGATATACTTGAATAGTTCTATCAAAACGTCCAGGGCGAAGCAAAGCAGGATCTAGAGTATCAGCTCTATTAGTTGCAGCTACTACAATTACTCCTCTATTTTGGTTAAAACCGTCCATTTCAGTAAGTAATTGGTTAAGTGTTTGGTCTTTTTCGGAATTTCCTCCTTCTCCTGAATTACTTCTTTTTCCTCCTAAAGCATCTATTTCATCGATAAAAACGATACAAGGAGCATTATTTTGTGCTTCTTTAAATAATTTTCTTACACGTGCAGCTCCAAGTCCAACATACATTTCAACAAATTCAGAACCAGAAACAGCATAAAATGGCACTCCTGCTTCTCCTGCTAAAGCTTTTGCAAGTAAGGTTTTTCCTGTTCCCGGAGGACCTTCTAATAAAACTCCTCGTGGGATTCGTGCTCCTAAAGTGATATATTTTTTAGGATTTTTAAGAAATCAACTAATTCTTTCATTTCTTCTTTAGGTTCTTGGTTTCCTGCAACGTCTTGGAAAGTTAATTTGCTTTTTTGTTTCATAGAGGAAGTTTTGTTGTTTTTAGAATCAGCTCTTTTTTGTGATAAGAAATTATTAAAAATATAAAACATCCATAAAGCTGATGAAAAAATACTTAAAATACCAAAAGTATTAGATAAACCATTGGTTAAATATTCTTGGGAATTAGTCATTAAATGATTTTTAGGTTTTTTATTTTCAAAAACTTCTTCGCCGTGTTCTTTATAGATTTTTTTACTTTCTTCTAGTAATTTATCTTGCAAAGTGCGATACATAATATCATCCATATAATCATAAGCAACATCTTTATTTTTATAATAGACTTCTATTTTATGAATAGTACTTTGTTTAAAGGAACTATGTCCTAAATTAATAATTTTAATTTTTTCGATATCTTCGTAATTATCTTTAGTCACTTTGTCAATTAAAACAAATGGCATATATTCTTTTTTATTGTCGTTATTAAACCATTGGTGATTAATTTCTTTAATTGATAAAAATAAAACTAATGCTAAAATGACAGTAATACAACTCCATTTAATGATTTTATTTATTATTTTATTCATAAAAAGCCTCGTAATCTTTTGTTTTTCAAGTATTTTTTAAAATAATATATTAAAACAAACATAACTATTGTAAATGCTACCAAAGCACATGACACTTTGATTAATAAACTTAAATTAAATGCAGGATTAGTTTTGGTTGGTAAAAGTTGATTTTTATTGGCATCTTGTAAAACTCTTTGAAAACCTTGTTCTAGATTATCAGCAGTTAAATAGGAATGATTTTGTCTCATAGCTGCTAAAGCACTTTCAGAAACTAAAGCTTTTAATTGAGCAGGGCTGAATTTATTATCATAACATTTTTGACTTAAATCTTTTAAAATTTGGGGTTTTAGTTTGCCATTTTGATCTTTTATATCATTGTGTAATTCTTCATCTTTGACAAAAAAGTCTAAAAATTCTTCTATCTCTTCAGGTTTAGGCAAATCTAATTTAAGTTTCCTTTCTAATCTTTCAAGGTCTTAACAAAGCTTTATCTAGTATATCAGGGCGGTTAGTTGCTCCAATAACTACAATTGGTTTAGAAGGGTCTCTATCTTTGGAATTAAAACCATCTAGTTCTGTTAATAATTGATTAAGGGTTTTATTATAAACCTCATCGTTATTTGACCTTTTGGCTCCTACTGCATCTATTTCATCAATAAAAATAATACATGGTTGGTTAGATTCTTTTGCTTCTTGGAACAATTCCATTACTTCATTTACACCTGTTCCTACATATTGGTCTTTTTGGAATTCAGAACCACTCCTATATAAGAATTTTACTCCTGCTTCTTTAGATAATTCTTTAGTTAAAAAAGTTTTACCAGTTCCTGGGGGACCGTAGAATAAATAACCTTTAGGAACTTTAATTCACATATCTTGGTATTGTCTAGGGTTTTTAAAAAAATGGAATAATTCTTTAAGTTCTTTTTTAGTTTCTTTAGCTCCTTTAACATTGGATAAAAATTCTTTAGTGTCATCTTGTAAAGAAATAAAATCTTTAAAATAAAGTGGAATAGAATCTGTGATAATGGAATTCAATTCGTTATTTAAATTTTTCATTTCTTTGTGTAGTGTAGCTAAATTATCTTTTAGAAATACTTGTTCTAATAATTTTATTTTATTTTCACCTGTTTGAGATAAGGTAGTATTTGTGGTTTGTATTTGTTCGTTGTATTTTTTTTTAATTTGTATTTTATTATCAAATTTAAATAAATGTTTTAATAAAGCTTTAAAATCAAGTTCTTTATTAATTGTTTCTAGATTCCAGCGGTTTTGTAAATTATTCTTATCTTCTTGTGATAATTGAGAATATTTATTTTGATAATTAGTTTGGATTTCTTCTTGTTTTATAAATATGCGCTGTACTAACTTATCTAATGATCCTATTTTTTCCTTATTTAGATTAGTAATTTTAGTTTCTAAAAGATAAAAATTTTGTTCTAAAAAAACAGTTATATCTTGTTTTAAATTTGAGTATTGGTTATATAATGATAAATTAGTATCTTTGTTTTGAACATTTAGGACAAATTGTTCGCTAATTTGTTCAAAGCGTTTTTGTAGATCATAAGAATGTCTATTAAAATCTAATAATTTTAAATTAAGGCTATCTAGATCTTTTAATATTTGATCTAATTTTTTTACTTCATTTTGGAGAGGAAATAAATTGCTTTTTGTAGTAGTGTTGTCATTAGGATTTGTGTTTGTGTTTTGGTCAATTATAGGGTTTTTCTCCGAATGTATTTTTTTATTTAAGCTATCTATGAATCTGTTTTGTAATGCTTTTTTTAAATCATTTTTATCATAAGTAGCACGCCAAGCATTATAATACGTCCCATCAACTACTTTATTATCTTGCTTACTTTCTAATTTGTAATGTCTTTTTGCTATTTGATTTCCGTTGGTATCATAAGTTATATCATAAGTATCATTATGGTGCCAATTAATGTTGGGGTTTTTTTCTGTATGTCCTTGTAAAAACTTTCTTTTAGATAATACGTTACCCTTATTATCATAAGTTATATCATAAGTATCAGTATGTTTCCAATTAATTATTCCATTTGTGTTAAGTGCTCTTGAAAGAAGTTTTTTATTATTATCAACCATTAAAGCTTGCTTTTTAATTTTTAAAGTAATGTTGTTTTCTTTTTTGATGGTTTCGATCATAGTACTATTTTTTTTGTTGTAGATTTCTTGCCATTCACCTAAAATTGCTTCTAATTGTTCTTTGTCAGCTTTGGCTGTATTATAATTTGATCCCAAAACTAAAAACCCTAAAAAAATTAAAAAACAAATTTTAGATAATTTAGATAATTTGAAATAGTTCTCGAAGTTTTTGTCTAAATTATTCATTTGGGTACTATATGCCTTTCTATTGTTATTATTGTTGTGATTTAAAAAATAATTAAAATTTAAAAATTATTCTTTTTTTAAAAAAATAAAAAATAATGATTGATGTGTAAAAATTAATTTTGTTATGATGCTATTTAATGATTCTAGTGATTCTCGAAAGTTCTTAAAGAAGAATCATTTTTAAAGCATCTTAGAAATATATTTTAAAAAAACAAAAAAGTTAAATATTGAAATGAAAAATAATTGTTATTTGGAATGCATTTTTTCTACATCATTTTATTTCCCTTTTTAAATTTTGCAACATTATTTTAAAAAAATAAAATATTGCTATTAACATCATTTTATCACAAAAAAAAAAAAAACAAGTTTTTTGCTCACTAATCTGTAGATCATGAGTGTTTTCCTTGCAATTTTGTATATAAAAAAAAGACCAACTTTTTAGAGTTGATCTTATTTAATGTAGCAAATATTTGATTTTTTGAAAGTTTTAGAACAATTATGGGCGTTTATTATGGCAATTTATTTGTTGTTATAAATAGATAAAGTTTTTCTTACAGGATTAAAGTATAAATTAAACTTTTCTTTGCAGTTAAATTGGTTTTGGCAAATGTTTAATATTAAATTACCTAAAAAATTCTCTTTGTCTTGAATTAATAATTTTTGAGGACCGTTATATTCCATAATTATAATCTTATTTATTTTATCTAAGGTAATTACCATATTTTGGTTAAAAATAGTATTGTTATCTTGTCTTATTTGGGTTTGATCAAAAATATCTATCTTATTTAAAGTTTGGCTTTGCCATTTATTAAAAGGATTTTGCAATAATTTAATCCAGTGCGAATCTAAAGGTTCTTGAAAATGGTTATTTCTTTTTTGAAGCAAATCAAGTTCTTTTTGGATTTGAGTAAAGTTTTGGAACACCTCATAAATTTGTAATAGTTGGTTTTTTGAGCTCTTGGGTTAAAATATTTTGCATACGTGATAATTCTTTTGATAATATCTAAATCCGTTAATGCCATCAAAAATGTATTTGTTGTGAGTCATTAAAGTAGGTTTGTGGATTATAGATACAAATTCTATTTCCTTATTTAAAGTTTTATCCCACTTTTTTTCCTTGATTTTGTTTGGGTGAGTTTTTTTATAGTTTTTGAGAGTTTGGATTTGAGGTGTGCTAATAGCTACTGTTTTGCTTGCAATTTTATGATTTAGTCTTTGATTTCTAAATTGCAAATAAACTAACCCAATTAATAATGTTATTGATGTTATAGAAATGCAAAAAATACAAAATAATTTGAATTGGGGGTTTTTGTGGTAAAATAGTAGTTTTTTTTGATTTTGAAAATGATTAATGAAGTTTGGCTCCTTTGTGATTAAAAATATTTAAATATATCCAAAATGGGAATAATTTAAATGATAGGAATAATGAAATGATGAAATATATTAAAAAATAATGACAAAATATAAAAAAGTTATTTTAAAAGTTGTATAATATCTTTATAAAGGTAAAAAAGAAAACCAAATATGGTAAAGATAAAATCAAGCCAAAATTTATGTCTAAAAGATTAAAATAAAAGCTGAAATGCAAAAACGGCATTAAAAAACTAACTTATATTATTTTATTTGATGAACTAAAAATAATTTATTAATAAAAATAAAACGAAAAGGCGATATTCATGTTAAAAAGACAAGCTAAAGAACAAAAAATTAGAAGAATGTTGAAAAAAGTTAATATTGATAAATTAAAAATTGTGATTTTGAAAAATTGTAGTAAAAAAACTCATTTTGAAGTTAAAAATCAGATTCTTTTTGTCAATCCTCAAGTGAAAGTTATTGTAGAACAAGTTTTGGAAGAATTGAGGAAAAAAATGGATTTGAAAAATAATTAGTCATTTACCAAATTATATATTTAATTTATCAGATTCATTTATAATTTCTAATATAGTTGTTTTTATAAGATTTTCTAATTCTTGCATATCTTTTTGAAATATGGTAGTTATATTACCATTTTGAGCTATTTTTTGAATTATTTTTTGGAGAGTTTGGAATTTGTTTCTTAACTCCATTAAATTAAAAGATTGTTTTCTTAATTGTTTTATTAAAATATTTTGTTCTGGATTAGATTCAAGTTTGGCATTTGCATTAGCCATCAAATTTTGTTTTATAAAATCTTTAATGTCTGTGATTTTGAGTTTGCCTGCATTCATATCAATTATAATTTTATTTTTTTCAAGCAAGCTTAGTTGATTTTTTAATATTTGATCTATATCATTATTAATATAGGTTTGTATTTTATCCCAAATATTTGTTGCTGTTTGTTGCCATTTATTTGTGTTATGCAATAATTGGTCTTTTAAAACTAATATAAGTTCGGTATTTGGTTTTTCTTTTTTCCAAAAAATATGCATTTTATTGTTTTGATTTTGATTTAAGGCATCTAAAAGATTATTTTGAGTTTGGTATGATTTCATTTTTTCATCATTAAAGTTTAAAAAAATAGCAAAAATTTTGTGTTGGATAGCATCAGTAATTTTTTGATTTGCATTACTTTTAGAAAGCATATGATAATTATAAGCAAAAACTTCTTGGTTCCAATCAGGGTTTATTTTTCTAAATTCGGTTTTTAAATTTTCTAAATTAGGATTGAGACCTAAATAATGTTCAATAATGTTTGTCTTGGTATCGGGTTTGATTTCAGGAAGGATGTGGGTTAATTTTGCATTAGGAACAGATTTATTTTTTTATTTAATAAAAATAATTGCAGATAACAAAATTATTAGTGCGATAATAAATGTGATAATTATTAAATACTTGTAGTATTTAGTTTGAATAGATTTCATGAAAAATAACAAAATCCTTTCTATGGAAAACTAGTTTCCTTAAATATTATACTATTATTGACTGACTATACATTATTATATTTGGAAATGTTGAAAAATTCATATTTTATCTTTTGTCAATTTACAAATTTAGTTTAGCAACTACTTTTATGTGGTAAAATATATAAGAATTAGTTTTTATTACAACTTAATCTAATTTATAAATTATTTAATAAAGTTAATTATTATTTTTAAATGTTTCCTTATTTTCCTTATAACTTATTTAATTTCTAAACTTTTTATAATCTCAGTAATTGCTACATATTCCAAGCAAGAAGGGAGTTTTATTGTGAAATGGGCTACTAAACCAAGTGATAAACAAACTTTGGGCGAAGAAATTGCCAATGCCATTTCCCATGGTTTAATGATTCCTTTAGGAGTTTTTATTCTTGTTTGTTTTTGTCTTAAAGCCTCTGTAATGTCAAATCCTAACGGTTATATTGTACTTGTTTTTAGCATATCGATGATTATTCTTTATTTGATGAGTACTTTGTATCATTCTTTATCCTTTACCAAAGCTCATAATTTTTTTCAAAAGACCGATCACATTAGTATTTATTTATTAATTTGGGGAACTTTTGCCCCTATTTTGTTACTTTTGCCAGAATTGCAAAAACCCTTATTTCCTCAATCAAATGTGCCAATTTCCAAAGGACAATGCTTTTTTGTTTGCCAATGTATTTTGGCTTTTTCAGGTATTATATGTAAAGTTTTTTGGATGAATAAAGGGAAAATCATTCATTTAATCTTTTATGCTTTGCTTGGATGGAGTGGGCTTTTGTTAGTGCCTGCAATGTGGAAAGCCAATATTTTTCATTTTGTTTTACTGGGCGGTGTTTTTTACAGTTTAGGCATCTATTTTTATGTTAAAGATAATAAAAAATATTTTCATTTTATTTGGCATCTTTTTGTTATGGCAGGAACTTGTTTTCATGCTTGGGGCATATATCGTTTGCTTGAAATTTTGCCAAACAATCAATAACAAATTGAAAAATTTCCAACAATACAAAGAAATCAAACTTGCAAACAAATAATTACAAACCCAAAAATAATTCCACTCATTAAAAGAAATTATTAATTAAAAATAAAAATAAATCAAATAACAAATAATTAAAATCCCAATCCCAAACTCAACCCAAAAAAATTAAGTCAAACAACAATTAAAATTAATATACAAACAACAAATAAATTATTACACATCAAAAAACGGAGAAAAATATATGAAAATTATGTCGGTAAATTCTGGTAGTTCTTCTTTAAAATTTCAATTATTAGAAATGCCACAACAAGAAGTAATTGTTTCAGGTTTAGTTGAAAGAATCGGTAGCAATCAGGCTGTTTTTACAATGAAGACCAAAGACAAAAAAGACAAACAAGTATTAGAAGTGCTAAATCATCAAACAGCAGTAGAGTTATTGCTAGATGCTTTGATTCAAAAAAAAGTTATTAATACTTTGGAAGAAATCGAAGGAATAGGGCACCGCGTAGTTCAAGGTGGAGAAATATTTAGCGATTCTGCTGTTTTAACTGAAAAAACTCTTGCTCAAATTGAAAGTTTATGCGACCTAGCTCCCTTACATAATCCTGTAAACATCATAAGTATTAAAGCTTTTCAAAAAGTACTTCCCCAAGTTTTTCAAGTAGCTGTTTTTGATACTACTTTTCATCAAAGTATGCCTGCAGTTAATTTTTTATACGCCACTCCTTATTACTGGTACCAAAAATACCAAATTAGAAAATACGGAGCTCATGGTACATCTTATAAATACATAACTGAGCAAATGCAACAAATTTTGGGTAAAAAAAACGCCAAAATCATTATTTGTCATGCTGGCAACGGCGTTTCTTTATGTGCAGTTGATTCTGGTAAATCAGTTGATACTTCTATGGGTTTTACTCCGTTAGAAGGGGTTCCTATGGGAACTCGTAGTGGCAATATTGATCCTGCAGTAGTGAAATTTATAGCTGAAAAAGAAAACAAAACTGTTGCTTGTGTTATCGATGATTTGAATAAAAAATCAGGTTATTTAGGAGTATCAGGTATTTCTAATGACACTCGTGATATTTTGGCAAGCATTAAAGAAGGCAACCAGCAAGCCATTTTGTCACACGACATCCAAGTTAAGCGTATAGTTGATTATATTGCTAGTTATTACGTATTATTAAAAGGAGTTGATGCTTTAGTATTTACAGCTGGTATTGGCGAAAATTCTTCTTTTTTCCGTTCTGAAATTATTAAACGTTTATCAGTTTTAGGAATTAAGTTAGACGAAGAAAAAAACAAAGTTCAAGGCAAACAAGAACTTATTACAACTTTTGATTCTGCAATCAAAGCTTTTGTTGTTCCTACCAATGAAGAACTTGCTATTGCTCAAGATGTTTTGCGTTTACAACAAAATCAAACTAATCAAGATAAAGACGATCAGCAAGAATGTTTTTGCTGTTGCGGCTAATAATTAAATCACAAACCCAATCACTTTTATAGTTTTTGGGCTTTTTGGAGGAATACTCAAGTGGCCGAAGAGGCACGCTTGGAAAGCGTGTAGATCCAAAAGATGCGAGGGTTCGAATCCCTCTTCCTCCGCCAACTAAAATTAGCTATTTTTTGTTAGTTTGCAAAGTCAGTTTCATTTTGATAAAAATAATTTCCATAATTTCGTCGCTCATATTATTTTTTTAAGAACTTGTTTTTTAAGAATTTGTTTTTTAAGGGCTTGTTGTTGGGAAATGTTTTGGTAATTTGTTTTTTTTGCATTTGTTTTTTGCGTTTTTTTGCATTTGTTTTTGGAACTTTTTATACTTATCTTTTTTTCTTTTGAGGTTTTTGGAATGCACATTTTTTATCTCAATTTATTCCCTCAAATCTTTTTTAAACATCGACACCAAAAATATTGACTGCAAAAAACTTATAAAAACACTCAATTATCATTCAAAAAACAACCCACCTAACTTTTTTACTTTACAAATTAACAAAATCAAGGTATAATATTCTATGTTATGGAATTTTAATTATTAAAATTATTTGGCGGTTATGGCGAAGTGGTTAACGCGGCGGCTTGTGGCGCCGATATGCGTGGGTTCGATTCCCACTAGCCGCCCCAGAATATATTTTACAAAATATAAAAATACAAAAATTATTATAAACATTATTTAATAATAAAATATCCAGATTATAAAGTTATATTGAGGCCCATAGCCAAGTGGTAAGGCAACGGACTTTGACTCCGTGATTCGTTGGTTCAAATCCAGCTGGGTCTGCCATTTTATAAGTGTTTATGAGTGATTAACGAACGAAAATAACAAAGTTAAACGCGGGTGTGGCGGAATGGAAGACGCACTAGACTTAGGATCTAGCGCTTAGGCGTGCAGGTTCAAATCCTGTCACCCGTACCATGCAACCTACTTGTAAATGAAGGGATATGATGTCAATGGTAGCATAACGGTCTCCAAAACCGCTCGTTCGGGTTCGAATCCTGATATCCCTGCCAAAAAAATTACCCCAATAAAAATATTTTAATAAAATAAAAAAACAATTAATTTTTTTGACAATCATTTTTTTGCTTTATTAAGATATTTTAAAACGCATTTTTTAATCATTTTGCTCTTAAAATCTAAAAAAACCTTATTTATCTTTTTCAAACTACCCAAAAAAATAACTTTATCTTAAAAAACCACCAAAATCCATTGACAATTGTTTCTTTTTTTGATTAAATAAAGGTGTAGATATAAAGTTTTATGATAAAATAAATATAAGCTATATTTAAGTTTTTTATAAAGCTAACAAATAAAGTATAAAACTTTTACAAACGCTTTTATTAGGAGGTTGGTTTTTTGAGATTTGAAGAATTGGTAACTTGGGTTTCCAATAATCCTTGGATTTTGGTTGTTGGCGCTGTTTTGTTCCCTGTATTGATATTTCTTTTAGTAAAATTAGTGATTAAAACGCTAATTTTCATTTATGTTGTTAATTTTCGTATTGCAGCTTTTTTTAGTCCTTCCAAACCGTCTAAAGAGAGCAAAAACAACGACAATAAAAACGAACAACCTCAAATTCCCAATGTTTTGATTAATAACAAAGACTTTGATTCTAATTGTTTAATTAATTTAAAATTAATGGAGATGATGGACAAAAAAGATAACAACCGTTCGCAAATCGATCTTTTAGAATTAAAGCATAAAATGCTTGAAACTTATTTTAATCAAAAGATCTTTGAATTAGAAATGAAACAAAAAATTAAAGAATTAGAAGAAAAACAACAGCAATCCAAAGCTGATACCATTCCTAATAATGCCCAAACTTTTAACTCACAAAAGAATTTTTGGGATGAAATCCCAGAAACTTTAAAACAAGTTTTAGAAAAATTAAATAACATCGAAGAAATGCAGTTCGAAATTTTACAAGATTACACTAAAAAAACTTATTACAGTTCTGATGATAGAGTTTTGTACGTTCATCCAGAAGACTTTTTGCACATCAATAAAGCTTTAGGACATAAAAAACAACAACAATTAAAAAATTAAATAAAAATATTAGGATGAAAGCATGTAAAAGCCCCTTTTTGCATGCTTTTTCTTTTTATCATTATGAAAAAACTACCTTTTTTAAACTAGTTTTGATTTTGCCTGCAAACAGATTACCTGATTTTTCCTTGCAACATCTTTTCAAACAATTCTAATTACCATTATTTTTTATGACATCACCACTATTAGGATCATAATTATAAACCTCTTTATCATCATTTTTGCTTTGATATTTGTATTTTACACGCCAAATTCTTATTTCTGTTTTGGGGTCATATTTATTTATATAATCAATATTTCCATTAGGGAAATATTTTGTATGTTTGATTTTATTTTGGGTTTGAGGATCATATTCTAAAACATATTCTACTTTGCCATTTTTACTATTATGGTGAGTTTCTTTTATAACATTTCCGCTTTTAGCATCATATTCATACATATATAAAATATTTGATTTGTCTTCTGCAAAACTTATTTCTTTAATTAATTTTTGCGTATGCGGATCGTATTCTTTAATATCTAAGATATTTCTGTCATTTTCAAAGACAGTATGTTTCATTTTATTGGCAGTTTGCAAATCATATTCTATGATATACCAAACACACTTTTCATCACCATTAAACGCTGTGAGTTTAATTTTTTTATTTGTTTTGCTATCATAATCCAAAATATAGTCAATGTTTCCATCCATGTTATAGATTTTTTCTTGAATAACATCCACATTATGATTAGGTTTGTTTTTTGTTGGGCTTATATTATCAATACTAATTATATTATCAATATTGTCAAAAGATTTAAAAATTAGCACCACTAACAACAATAATGTAAAAGTAGTTGTAATAGTTGCGAACCTAGTTCTTAATTTTATAATTTTCATATTTTTTAATTTATTATTGGGAAATTCTTAGATGTAATTTAATTTATCTTTCATTTAATTTATTTATTGTGAGATTAAGCATTTTTATAATACTTTAGATTATATGGTATTTTCAATAATATTATAACATTTATTTTATAATAATAATATTTTTTTAGCACTTATAATTGATTCATCAAAAAAAATCTTGTTCTATGCTATAATTAATTTGTATAGTTGAAAATAATTCATAGTTAATAAATAAAAAAGGAAACAATGATTATTATGGTAATTATTTATGTTCAAAAATAAAACAAAAACTCCGCCACAAAGTCAAAAAACCAAATCTATCTTTTTAATTTTAAAAAAAAGTATGATTATTATTTTAGATTTTTTTCTAATCTATCTCTTTATTGCTTCTTTGGGTAATGCTTTTTTTCCTAAATATTCATCCAAATATCTAGGCATTGCTGCTTTTCCTGTGGCTTCTGGTAGTATGAAACCTTTTTTACAAGGTCCTAAAAATGAGGATTCAGGACAAATAGGGGATTTAGTTTTTATTAGAGGTGTTTGGGACGCTTCCAAACTTATGCCTGTCGGTGCTGTTGATGGGAAACAAATCACCAAAAATCCTACAACCAAACCTTATAAAGTAGGCACAACTCATCCAAAAAACGGCGATGTTGTAATTTTTGAAAACCCTAATTATAATAATCCTAATGTTTCTGAACAAGAAAGACAAGCAGCCCAAAAACATCGTTTTATTATTCATAGAGTCGTTTATAATGATTCAAAAAACGAATTAATTGGCACTTGGGGTGATGCAAATGATACCCAACACAAATACGAACAAAAAATTCCTTATAACAAAATTGTAGGCAAATATGTTTGTAAAGACCGTTATATTTTTCCATCCATCAAAAATTTCTTTTCTGATCTGTTTGCTTATATTGGTTCTTTCTTTGCTTTTTTATTCGAAAATCCCTTATATTTGTTTTTAATAATCGTTTATTTAATGATTATGGCGTATCTCTTATATTCCTTAATTAAAGAATTAAAAGCAGCCAAATAATTACAAAAATGCAATCAAATAACACCAAATTACAAAATAATACAACAATTTTACAATAACAAATCAAAAGGTAAACAATTAATGTGGCAACAAATCATTAATAATCAAAAAACTAAACCTTATTTTAAAAAAATATTTACTTTTTTGCAAGAAGAAAAAACCAATCACAAAATTATTTATCCCAATCAAGAAGATATTTTTGCAGCTTTTAATTTAACTCCTTTTGAAAAAGTAAAAGTAGTTATTTTGGGGCAAGATCCTTATCATGGCAAAAATCAAGCTCACGGGTTGTCTTTTAGTGTAAAAACCTTCCAAAAACCACCTAGTTTATCCAATATTTTTAAAGAATTACAAAATGATTTACAAATTACTGCTCGCACCAATAATTTAACTAAATGGGCGCTAGAAGGCGTTTTGATGATTAATGCTATTTTGACTGTTGAAAAAGATAAACCTTTAAGTCACCATCAAATTGGTTGGCAAGAATTTACCAAAACTATTTTTCAAGCTTTGCAAGCTAAACCAAATATAGTCTATATTTTGTGGGGAAAATTTGCTCAAACCTACGAACAATATATTTGTCAATCCCAAAATTGCATAATTAAAAGCCCCCATCCTTCCCCTTTTTCCGCTCATAGAGGCTTTTTTGGATCTAAACCTTTTTCTCGTGCTAATACTTATTTACAAACTTGTGGAATTAAAGTTGTTGATTGGAATCTTTAACTTTTTTATAATATTTTTAATTTTATAATATTTAAACCTATTTTGTTGAAAATTTTTATTTTTGCCACCTTTTGAATTATTTTTTGTCTCTCGTTTTGTATTATTTTTATTTTGTGATTTTCATTTATTAATTTAAAAGTAAAATTACTAACTACCCCAAAAGAAAGCCAAGGTTTCATTTTTATGAATAAAACAAACCGTTTTTTTGAAAAAGTAAGCAGTTATCAAAATCAAGGAATCAACCTTCCCCAACGTCAAACCAAATTCAGCGCTGGTTATGATTTTGAAGCAGCCCAAAGCATGGAAATCCCACCGCAAACAGTCATTTTGGTTCCCACAGGAATTAAAGCATCTTTTCCTTGGAACGAAGTTTTATTAATTTATGTAAGGTCTTCTTTGCCCTTGAAAAAACAACTAACCCTTGCCAACGGCGTGGGAGTAGTCGATAGTGATTATTATAATAATTTGCAAAATGAAGGTCATATTTTTATTGCCTTGTATAATTTTTCTAAAAACCCAGTTCAAGTTTGTAAAGGCGAAAGAATTGCACAAGGAATTTTTCAACCCTTTTTTCAAATTACCCAAGAAAAAGAAAATAATTTTGCCAGAAAAGGCGGTTTTGGTAGCACAAAGTAACAAAATTGTATCCAAATCAACAAAAACATTGTTAAATGGTTTTAAATATGGTAAAATATGTTAGGAAAAAAGTTATTTATTTTTATTTTTATTATTTCAAAAACATTTTATTGTTTGTTCTTTGTTCTTGGTTTTTAATGCATTTGTTTGTTTGTTGCCGTTTTTGCTACTAGGAAAACCATTTTGCCCGTCAATTTTGATTATTTAATTATTTTTTTAATTGTTATATTTGTGATTTATAAATTTATAATTATCAAATAATTATTAAAACGCCATTTTCCTTCCCCAAACAAACTTGCAAAAAAGCTTTTATTTAATTATAAGGGATGTATAAATGCATTGCTCAAACATTTTTGACACAATTAAAAAATTTAGCAATTTAACACAATATTTGCAAATAGAAATAAAAACTTGATGATGCATCATCATTTTGGATCAATTTTGATACACAATTCACAATTAAAAAATGTATTAAATAGTTAAAATGCAAAAGCCCAAACACAAACAAAATTATCATTTATTTATTTTTTATCATAATTTAACACAATATTTCAAAAAATATCAATTAAAATAAAAAGGAGTTTTTAATAACAATGGCAGTAGTTACAACAAAACAATTATTAGAATCAGGAGTATATTTTGGTCATGCCACTCGCAAATGGAATCCCAAAATGAAACCCTACATTTTTACTTCTAGAAATGGCATTCACATCATCAACTTGAAAAAAACCTCAGAAGAAATTGAAAAAGCTTATCAAGAATTGCTAAACATCATTACTTCAGGCGGCAAAGCTTTATTTTTAGGCACTAAAAAACAAATTCAATCAGCGATTAGAGAAGAAGCGCAACGTTCACAACAATACTACGTGGATCATCGTTGGTTAGGTGGCACATTAACTAATTTCAAAACTATTTTAAAAAGAATCGAATTACTTCATTTGCTCCACAAACAAGAAGAAGAAGGACTTTGGAAAAAACTTCCTAAAAAAGAAGTAGTGCAATTAAAGCGTAAAAGAGACAAATTAGAAAAATTCTTAGGCGGCATCAAAGACATGAAAGACTTGCCTCAAGCTATTTTTGTTGTTGACCCAGAAAAAGAAAGCATCGCAGTTGCCGAAGCGCGCAAATTAGGAATCAAAGTTTTTGGAATTGTAGACACTAACTGCGACCCTGATTTAGTAGACTACATTATTCCTGCTAATGACGACGCTATTAGAGGAGTGAAATTAATTATTTGGTTAATGGCTAATGCTTGTGTTGAAGGCACTGGTGGCGTTGCTGAAAAAGCAGAAACTTTTGATGCTAAAAACCCATTAAAACTTCGAAATTACAATACCCCTAACAAACGTCCTTACCAAGATTCACCAAGAAAACCATCTTACCAAAATCAAAATCAAAACCAAATATAATTAAACTTTTTTTGGTCCTTAACTAACCAATACGCAATTTTTATTTTTACAATTTATAATTAAAAGTAATTAAATCATTAAAATTTAGAATGGAGCAACAAATGAAAATTACAGCCGAAATGATTAAGGATTTACGTCAAAAAACGCATGCTGGAATGAAGGAATGTCACAAAGCTTTACAACAAACTGAAGGCAACATCGAAAAAGCCATCGTGTTTTTAAGAGAAAAAGGCATCATTAAAGCAGCTCAAAAACAAGGACGTGCAACTTCTGAAGGCATAACTAATATTGTTTTTGCTGGCAATAACGCTTTTTTATATGAAATCAATTCTGAGACTGATTTTGTTTCCAAAAACGAACATTTTCAACAATTAGTAAAAGTGCTTGGAGAAATTATTTTAAAAAACCAATTATCTAACGCCAAAGACCTTTTAGCCTTTAATTACCAAAATAAAACTGTTCAAGAATTATTGTTAGAAAAAACCTCAGTTTTGGGCGAAAACATTACTCTTAAACGTGTTTTAAAAGTTACTAAAAAGCCTCAAGAATCTTTTGGAACTTACAAACACCAAGGCGGACGTATTTCTGTTTTGGTAGTTTTAAAAAACGACTGCCCTTCTGTATCAGAAGACATAGCGATGCATATAGCTGCTTCCAAACCGCAATTTTTAACTCCTGACAAAGTAGATCCTACATTTTTAGCAGAAGAAAAAAAGATTTTACATAAACAAACTGCCAAAGAATTATCCGACAAACCCGCACAAATGATAGAAAAAATTGTTGAAAATCGTTTAGGCAAAATGTTAAAAGACATGTGTTTATCAGAACAACCTTTTGTCAAAAATGCAGATCAAAAAGTAAAAGATTATCTTAAAGCCAACAACACTGATGTAGTTTCTTATGTGCGTTGGGAAATGGGCAACTAATAATTCAAAAATCTTTATTTCATACTTTATTTAACAAACTCAAATTTAGACTCTTTTAAAGATGTTGCAGATGTTTATGAAGAAAGGTTTTGTGGATGCATAAAAAAATTCTTTTAAAATTAAGTGGTGAATCCCTTAAAGGCGAATCTTCATACGGAATTGACCCTCGCACCATTAAAAAAATTGCTTGGGAAATCAAAGAAATCAAAGATTTAGGAGTCAAAATTGCCATCATTGTAGGAGCAGGTAACCTTTGGCGCGGACGCACTGGTGAAGAACTGGGTATGGATCGTTCTCAGGCAGATTATATGGGAATGCTTGGAACTATCATGAATTCTTTAGCTTTGCAAGATGCCTTAGAACAAACAAATACCATCACACGCGTGATGACTGCCTTTCCTGTTTCTTCGGTAGCCGAACCCTATATTCGCCGTAAAGCTATTCGTCATTTGGAAAAAGATAGAGTAGTTATTTTAGGTGCAGGGGCTGGTTCTCCTTACTTTTCCACCGACACTGCTGCTGCCCTAAGAGCTGCTGAACTAAACATTGATGTTATTTTAATGGCTAAAAATAATATTGAAGGTGTTTACAATAAAGATCCCAAAAAACATCAAGATGCCGTTTTAATCAAACACATGAAACACCAACAAATCTTATCTCAAAGACTGGCAGTTATGGATATTACAGCCGCTTCTCTTTGTTTAGAAAATAACATCGATATTTTAATTTTTAATATGTTAAAAAAAGGTAATATCAAAAAAGTTGTACTCAAAGAAGGCAACATAGGTACTGTTATTAGTTCAAAAGGAGAATAAATATGCAACAACTTGCCAAAGATATTCTTGCGTCGTTAGAAACTAAAATGACTCAAGCCCAAGAAGTAATGTTAAAAAACTTTTGCGATATTCGCACTGGAACTGCTAATCCTAATATTTTAGATAAAATTACTGTTAATTATTATGGAGCACCCACTTTTTTAAAAACGTTAGCCTCTATTAGCGTTTCTGAAGGCAACCAACTCAACATCAAACCTTACGATAGCACTTTAATTCCTAATATTAAAAAAGTTTTTTTGTCATCTAATCTAGGAATCACTCCTCAAACTGATGGTGTAGTTGTAAGACTTGTTTTCCCCAAACCAACCGAAGAGAGAAGAAAAGCTTTAATGAAAGAAGTAGAGCAACTAGCAGAAAAGACCAAAGTAGCTATTAGAAACGTGCGTCGCGAAGGCAATGACAAAATCAAAAAAGTGGAACTTACTAAAGATTTAGAAACTTTTTATTTAAATCAAATTCAAACATTAACTGATAAAAACATTAAACTTATTGAAAAACACACCACCACTAAAAACACTGAATTATTAAAAGCTTAAAATGATTTCGTTTTCCAAATACAACAATTTTACCCAATTTTTACCTTTCGCTTTAAAAAAATGGAGGTTTATATGATAAAAAAGAGAATAATAACAGGGGCCACCTTAGTTTTATTTTCTTTTTTCTTTTATTATTATGCCCCTTTAGAAATCAAATTTGTAGTTTTTGCCCTTTTAGCAATAAAAGCAGTGCAAGAAATATTTTTTATACTCAAACATCCCAAAGATACCCAAAAACAGACCTTTATTAAATTTGGGTTAGTTGCCACTTCTACTTTATTATTTTTTACAGTTGTTTGTTTGATTTTGTATCCAAATATTTGTCAAAATCAAAACTTAATAAAAGACGCAAAACAATTAAACTTTTTATTCCTTAATAAAGACACATTTGTATCCCTAACAAAATCAACTCCCTCGAACCTAAATTTTTTCCTTCTTTTATTCTTGCCTTTTGTGTTAGTTTTAATAATGCTAGTTTTTTTACCTTTTTTGCAAACTAAAGATGTAAGCAAAACCTTTCTTATCACTTTTTATATTGGTTTTTTGATGGCTTGTCTTTTTTCTTTGTTTTTCCTGCATTGGCATTATTTGCTTTTGTTTTTTTTAGCAGTTATGCTCACTGATTCTTCTGCTTTTTTAGCACGTTTCCCGCGTTTTTGCCCCTTTTTAGGGACAAGACCCCTAGCTTTTCACCTAAGTCCTAAAAAAACTCAAAAAGGTGCTATTTTAGGCACTTTTGGCTCTACTATAACAGTTTTGATGGTCTTTTTATTTGTTGATTGCAACTCTTGCATTAGTTTCCCCATCTATGCTTTTTTAATTTCTATTATTTCTCAAATTAGCGATTTGTTAGCTTCCAAATTTAAAAGAGATTATGGCATCAAAGACTTTGGAAGTTTCCTTCCAGGTCATGGTGGTTTTTTAGATAGGTTTGATTCTTGGCTTTTGAGTTCTTTTTTTGCTCTCATACTCTTTAATTTACCTTTTTAAACAAATCCAAACTACCATATTTATTTATATTTTTTCAACATTTAATCTTTTTGCCCTTGCCTTGTTATGATATAATTTTATTTGTAAATGTTAATATAAAATAATAACTCTTTTCGCGTTTTTCCTTTCTCTTTATCACAAATTTAAATTCAATATTTTAAAACTTTTTAACAATTTCCATTTCAAAAATATTGATTTAAAAAATTAGTTCAAATTTGTCCACCATCTATTTTTTGTAAAAAAAATATTAAAGGAGTAATTTATGAATTACAAACCAAGAACAAAAGTGATTGCAGGTAATTGGAAAATGTACAAATGCAAAGACGAAGCCCTGGAATTCATCCAAAAAGTAAGCTTGCAAGTTCCTGACCAAACCCAAGTCCAAACTTTAATTTTCCCCCAACTTACCTTATTGGATTCCTTAGCACAACTCCAAGGCACTAATTTACAAGTAGGGGCCCAAAATATGTTTTATGAATCCGAAGGCGCTTTTACTGGCGAAGTTTCACCACAAAATTTGCTTTCATTAGGTGTCAAGCACGTTTTATTAGGACACAGCGAAAGAAGAACTTTTTTTGGAGAAACCGATCAAACAGTTAATCTAAAACTTTTATCAGCTCTCAAACACAAATTAGTTCCTACTGTTTGTGTGGGCGAATCGCTTCTTACCAAGGAAAATAACCAAACCCAAGTGTTTTTAGACCAACAATTAACCAACATTTTTGCAGGTGTTCCAGAAGAAGCATTACAAAACATCATCATCGCTTATGAACCGGTTTGGGCAATTGGTACAGGCAAAAGTGCAACTCCCCAAGATGCTAACAAAGTCATTGAAAAAATCAGAGACAAAGTCACTGCAATTTATTCTTCCCAAGCATCTTGTGCCATGAGAATTATTTATGGCGGTTCAGTGTCTGTTACCAACATTAAAACCATTTTAGAACAACCCGCTATTGATGGCATTTTAGCAGGAAAATCTTCCCTCCAAACTGAGGATTTTTTATTTTTTGCTCAAATAGCAAGCAAACAAGCCTTAGCTTCCACTAAAGATATTTTTCAAAAAAATGATTGTCCTTTTTGCTGTTAATTCCAATTTACAATTAGGAAAATAAGACAAACATTTAGCAAAGGTTTTTATTTTAATTTGCTACAATTAATTAATTCATCCCCTTTTTTTTCTAATTTCATTTTTGCATTTTTTCTTTCATTTTTGCATTTCATCATTTTTTGTGTTTCTCAAATACGATAGGATAATAGGAGTTTCAAATGAAACAAAAAAAAGAATCTTTATTTATTTTTGATATTGATGGCACCCTTTTAAGTTCTAAATATAAAAAAATCTTTCCCCAAACAATCAAAGCCATCCAAACTTTAGCCCAAAACCCTGATAATGTTTTAGCAGTTGCCACAGGAAGAAACATTAAAAGAATAGATGTTTTAGGCAATTTGCTACCTTATTTCAAACATTTTGTCTTTTTTAACGGCGGTCTTACTAAATATTTTGATAAAGTAATTGATGATAGACCTTTTAAAAAAGAAGTAGTCAAAGAACTAATCGCAAAAGCCCATCAAGCCAAAATTCACATAGGTCTTACAGGAATGACACAAGAAATTGTACCAAGCCCACAAGACTTAATTCCGCCTTCATTAGGAGAACTTTACTGCACTAATAAAAAATCTGTAGTGGACCCTGAATTTCATCTGCACAACAATGTTTATCAAGTGTGGTTATTCGAACCCAACAAAGAAAAATTGCAAAATTTTCTTAAAGATTTGAAAGATTTGCAAGCTTATTATTGGAGAACTAATGGTGGTGTTGATTTGGTGCCTCAAAGTGTGAATAAAACTTGTGGTATTAAAAAATTAAAAGAATTTTACCCCCATCATCAATTAGTTTGTGTAGGGGACGGCTATAATGATGTTGAAATGCTTAAATTAGCTGATGTAGGCATCGGATTGGAAAACACCAATTGCCAAGAAATAAAAGATAATTGCAATCTTTTAGCTCCTCATATCGACGATGATAAATTCTATGATTTTTTAAAACTACATCATTTAGTTTAATTTTTTCTTTTGGATTTTGATTTTAAAACAGCATGCATTTTTACTTACTTTTATAATTTTTATATTTTTTTCTCTGTTTTGTGATTTTAAAACTGTTAATTTGCATTCCTTTTGACCAACAATAATATATTTTGTTTTTTGCACTTATACTTGCAAAACTACCCAGAATCCTAAATTATTTTTTAGTCCAAAAGCCAATTAACAAACCTCATTAATTACAATTTAGATGCAAATCTAAAACCAAAGAAAGGATTAAGTTAAATGTTAACTTCCGATAAAAATGTTCTTTTAAAAGCGCATCAACAAGAATACGCTATAGCTCAAGTAAATATTAATAATTTAGAATGGACCAAAGCTGCTTTACAAACTGCCGAAGAACTAAAATCACCTGTTATTTTAGGAGTATCCGAAGGAGCTGCGAAATATATGGGAGGGCTTAAAACAGTCGTTGCAATGGTAAGAGAACTAGACGCCTTTTATAAGGTTTCTGTCCCTGTTATTTTGCATTTAGATCACGGTTCTTATGAAGGCGCCAAACAAGCAATGGAGGCAGGATTCACTTCTGTTATGTTTGATGGCAGTCATTATGATTTTGCCCAAAATTTAAGTAAAACCAAAGAAATCACCGAGATATGTCACCAAAAAGGACTTTTAATAGAAGCAGAAGTTGGGGGCATCGGCGGCGAAGAAGACGGCATTATTGGTCAAGGAGAAATTGCAGATCCTCAAGAATGCAAACAAATTGCTGATTTAGGTGTTGATATGCTTGCTGCTGGAATTGGTAATGTGCACGGTAAATATCCTGATAATTGGACAGGACTTGATTTTAGTGTTTTTGCCAAAATTAGAGAACTTACCAACAAACAAACGCCCCTAGTGCTGCACGGAGGCACTGGTATTCCTGAAGACGTGATTAAAAAAGCTATTTCTTTGGGAGTAGTAAAAATCAACGTCAACACTGAATTTCAATTAGTTTTTGCCCAAGCTACTAGACAATACATTGAAGAAAAAAAAGATTTAACAGACAAAGGCTTTGATCCGCGTAAGTTATTAAATCCCGGCTTTTTAGCTATTAAAGAATTAATGAGACATAAATTAGCTCTTTTTGGCTCAATCAACAAAGCTTAATTATTGAATATCAATATTTCCCAATTTTAAATCTTTCCCTTAAGAAAATATAGCTACAATTATAAAAAATTTCTTTTTTACATTTTAGAGAAGAAAGGTCCAAAATATGGCAAGTTCTAATACAAATATGAACACCAACAATACCATAGTTATTGTGTTATTAGCAATTAAAACACTTGTACCTATTGTTGTGGGTATTTTAACCTTGCGCAGTTATTTTAAAGGCAAAAAAATTGAAACTAAACGTTTGTTTTATTAAGTGGTTAATTAAAGATATTAAAATTAGGTTAATTGAATGCGATAATTTTAAACTAAAAGAACAGTTTTCTTTAAAAATTCAATTTATTGTGGAAAGAATTGATGATTTTGAAAAGCAACGGTTAATGGGAGGCGAAATGTTTTTAACTTTTGTAATAGGAGCTTTTACCAATCGCAAATACAACCTTATAGAAGGCGAACTTGACCAATACTTAGAAGAACTAAATGCCATTAAAGACGAATTGCCAGAATCAACAATTGAAAAAATTAAAAAACATAAACGATAAAATAATACCAATATTTAAAAATCATTATTCCTCTAAACGATGGATAAAATAAATAAAATAAAACAACAAAAAAATAAAATTAACCATTCAAACAAACTATTTACTAATTTAGATTAAAAATAACTTAAAAATAATTAATATTTCCTAAGTGAAAGGCATAAATGCATGACAAAATCCTTAACTAATATGAATATTACAAATAAAAAAGTTTTATTGCGAGCAGACCTAAATGTTCCTTTAGAAAACAGCGTTATCACAGATGACAACAGAATTAAGGCTATTTTACCTACTTTAAAATATTTAGTTCAGCAAAAAGCTAAAGTTATTATTTTTTCTCATTTGGGACGCGTTAAAACTGAAGCTGATAAAGCCCATTTTAGCTTGCAAGTGGTAGCTGAAAAAATTGCTTTTTATTTGCAACAAAAAGTAAAGTTTGTTCCAGAAACTCAAGGCAACACCTTAAATCAAGCTGTTGGCCAGATGCTTCCAGGGGATGTTTTAGTAGTCCAAAATACTCGTTTTGAAGATGTTCCTTTCAAAAAAGAAAGTAAAAACGACCCCGAATTAGGCAAATATTGGGCATCTTTAGGTGATGTTTTTGTCAATGATGCTTTTGGTACATGCCATCGCGCCCACGCTTCTAATGTAGGTATTGCAACATATATCAAAGAAAAATGCTTTGGTTTTTTGGTCGAAAAAGAAATATCTTTTCTCAAAAAAATTGTCCAAACTCCTCAAAGACCTTTGGTTGCTGTTTTGGGTGGCTCCAAAGTATCTGACAAAATTGGAGTTATTCGTAGTCTTTTGCAAAAAGTTGATGTTCTTTTGATAGGTGGAGGAATGAGCTATACTTGTCTTAAAGCCAAATGTTTTAACATAGGAACTAGTTTGTTAGAAGCAGACAAAATCCCTTTAGTAAAAGAATTATTAGCTTCTCCAGAAGTCAAAAAAATCGTTTTACCTAAAGATTTTGTTTGTGGCAAAGAATTTTCGCCAACAACACAAGCAGCTGTTTATAGTTATGATAATATTTCTGATGATGTAATGGGACTTGATATCGGACCTCAAACAATTGAACTTTTCAAAACGTATTTACAAACGGCTCAAACAGTTGTTTGGAATGGTCCTGTAGGAGTGTTTGAATTTGAACAATTTTCTAAAGGAACCAAAGCTTTAGCCCAAACAATAAGCAATCTTTCGCCCAATACAACTACCATTATTGGTGGTGGCGATAGCGCTGCTGCAGTCTTTAAATTCGGTCTAGATCAAAATTTCAGCCATATTTCTACGGGTGGAGGCGCTTTTTTAGAATTTTTAGAAGGAAAACCAATGCCAGGGCTTGCATGTATGGAGAAACTGTAATCACAACTCCCCTATTTTTATTTTATTTTTTGATCATTATTATTCTTCAAATTACCAAATATTACAAACATCACAAAATAAAACAATCCACACAACCAACAAATAGATCCATCATTTACATTAAAAAAGGATAAAAAAAGAAAAAGAGGTTTAATTAATTATGAAAGTTAAAGTAGCAATTAATGGTTTTGGGCGTATCGGTAAATTAGCCTTTCGTCTTGTTTTTGGAAATCCTAAATTTGAAGTAGTAGCTATCAATGATTTAGCAACTTTAGAAACTATTTCTTATTTATTAAAATACGACAGCATTCAAAAACCTTACAAATTAGACGCTGTTAGTTTTGAAGACAACTATTTAGTAGTTGAAGGACAAAAAATTCCTGTGTTTCAAGAAAAAAATCCTCAAGATTTACCTTGGAAAAAACTAGGAGTAGATATTGTTTTAGAATGTACAGGTTTTTTTACTAGCAAAGAAAAAGCAGCTCTTCATTTAGAAGCTGGAGCTAAAAAAGTGTTAATTAGTGCTCCTGCTACTGGGGATGTAAAAACAGTTGTTTACAATGTTAATGACCAAATACTTACTAAAGAAGATGCCATTGTAAGCGGGGCTTCTTGCACTACTAACTGTTTAGCGCCCGTTGTTAAAGTTTTAAATGACAACTTCGGCATCAACCAAGCTTTTATGACTACCGTTCATAGTTACACCAGTGACCAAAGTTTAATTGATCAAAACCATCCCAAAGGCATTTGGACACGTCGCGGTAGAGCTGCAGCCTTTAATATGGTGCCAAGTTCTACTGGAGCTGCCAAAGCTATTAGTTTAGTTATTCCTGAATTAAAAGGAAAACTAGATGGTACAGCAATTAGAGTTCCTACAATTGCAGGCTCTTTAGTTGACCTTACCGCAGAACTGACTCAAGAAGCTACTCCAGAAGCCATCAATGAAGCTTTCAAAAAAGCTGCTAATGAAACCCTAGCCTACGTTACAGATCCTATTGTTTCCTCAGATGTTATTGGAACAAGTTATGGTTCTTTATATGATTCTCACACTTTGCAAGTCCTCAAAGAAAAACCTAAATTTATTAAATTAATGTCTTGGTATGACAATGAAATGAGTTATGTTAGTCAATTAGTAAGATTGCTTCACAAAGTAGCAACTTTAGTTTAATCCTTTTTGAACCTATCTTTATTACAAATAAAACTCCTTAGATTATTTTTTTGAAAGTGGTCTATTTTCTTTATTCTCTCCTTTGCAACTCTTCAAAAATATTGTTATCACTTTATTATTAATTAAATTTATTATCAATATCTTTTATTAATGATTTTCTATTGGCGATCATCCCACTATTTTTTCTCCACTTTTTTCCCTTAGTTTATATTTTTATTTGCAACATTATATTATTATAAAATATTATCAAAACCAATAATTATTCCCTTGCTAAAAATACCCCCTTCACCTTTATTTTATTTTTTTACCCCAATTATTACTTTGCCTGATGAAAAGTAATTTTGATATTTCTTTAGAAAGAAATTAATCTCATATGCTAAAAACCAACAACAAAGAAACAAAAGTTTTTTTCTCCCCCTTGCAAAAACACATTATTGCTTCTACTTTGTTAGGATTCACAATTGTGTTAGAATTTGCTTATGATAAGTTAGGGATTGCCAAAATGGGAGCAAATATTGGCTCTTTTATTAAAGTTTCTCTCCTTCCCTTAATTTTAATTGGTTTTTTATTAGGCAAAAAACATAGCTTTCTTTTTTGTACTCTTTATGCCTTATTTCATCTATTTAAAGCTATTTTTTTAAGTGAATCCACCAATATTTTAGCTTATATGCAAGCCCAACAAATGCGCTCCTTACAACAAATTGCAGTTTTACTTTTGGATTATCTTTTAGTTGATTTATCTTATAGTCTTTCTTTTGTTTTTTATACCCCTAATTTAAAATATTTTGATAATTATAAAAGCATTTTACTTAATTTATTAATAGTTTTTGCCTCTGTTTTTGCTTTTAAATGTTTGGCTTCTTATTTTATTTGGTTGCCCCTTATTGCAAATAAACAAAATTATTTCCCCTTTTTAGCTCCCCTAATCAACTACCCTATTATTTGGTGTTTTTGTTATAATTTAATCCCCGTTTTTGCTACTTTTATCTTTATTTTTATTTTTTTATTTTTCTTAAATCCTAGAATTAAAACTTACCTTAACTATTATAGATAATTTTTGCCCCCTCCTCTTTTTTCCTCAATGTTGTCAAAGAACATTTTATTAATTCAATATAAATAATAAAATTACATACACAAAGAAAAGAGAAAAACTATGAATAATAATTTTAATCGCAATCTAAAACTTTTAAGACAAATTATCCTAACTTCTTTTTTAACTTCCTTATCTATTGTTTTATCTAAAATACTACAAATTATATTCCCAGATAAAACAACATCTTTTCCAGGGTTTCATTTTATTCATATAGATGTAAATATTCTTGTCTATGTGCGTTTTTTACCTTTAATTGTAATGTCTTTTTATGTTCCTTGGCATCTTTCTTGCCTGGGTGCTTGTTTGGCTGAAACAATTGGATATTTTGTAGGATATGGTTATGAATTTGGTTATCAGTTTGAACTGATTGCTAATTTAGCTTGTGTTTTATCGTTTGGATTATTACCTGGTTTGTTGTTAAGACCCCAAGATAATTTTTTAAAAATGTATTTAGTTGTTGTCATGTTATCAGCTTTATATCAAACATTATATTGGTATGTAATGTTAAAATGGTGGTGGACAGCCGAAATAAATATTTTTTCCCAAGATATTACCATCCAACAAATTGCAACAACTATGGTAAATAAAGGGCTCTTTATTGCTTTGCCCCTTGTCTTTGTGACTTCCCTTTTTGTAGTTATCCTTTTAAAAGAGCTGTTTAAAAGATTGCAATTTTTTAGCAGATACTTACGAATTTTATAAGAAATAATCAAATTTATTAGTTTATAATTAAAATGTAGTTATTCGACAATAAAATATTTTTTCAAACTAACATAAATAAAATTAAACTTGCCACGCCGTTGCTATTTAGATATTTTTCATAAAAATTAAAAAGATAGGATTAAACCAAAGTGAAATTTCAAGATTTTGAATATCAAAGAGTGGATATTGTTCAAAACAAACAAACTATTTTGCCTATGATAGAGGCTTTTTTGGATGCTTCCTTACCAGAACAAATTAAAATTATTAACCGTCTTAATTCATTAATGGATGAAATTAATTCCATGTTTACTTTGGCAGAAATTAGGCATAGCCTAGATGTAAAAGATACTTTTTATCAACAAGAAAAACATTTTTGTGCCCAAAATGCCCCTTTGCTAACCGAATTACAACATCAATTTAGCCAAACTATGGTAAAAAGTAAACATTATGACGCCTTAGTACAAGAATTTGGGACCCTGTTATTTGACCAAACCAAACTATTTTTAAAAACATTTGACCCTAAAATTATTCCTTATTTACAAGAAGAAAATACTTTAACAACCAAATATCAAAAATTAATTTCTGATCCTTCTGTTGCTTTTGAAGGCAAACTTTATAATTTAAGTCAAATGGCTCCTTTTTTGGAATCGTCCCAAAGGAAAACTAGAAAAAATGCCCAATTAGCTGTTTCGCAATTTTTTGCTAAAAATGAGCAAGAATATGACCTTATTTATGACCAATTAGTCCAAACACGAACCAAGATGGCTCAAATATTGGGATATTCCAATTTCGTTGCCTTAGGTTATGATCTTTTAGGACGCACTGATTACGATGCTAACCAAATTGCAGATTATCGCGCCAACATTTTAAAATATGTTTTGCCGTTTTATACCATGACTCAAAAACGTAAATCCAAACGTTTAGGTATTGCTAAATTGGAAAGTTATGACAAAAGTTTTAATTTTTCAAGTGGCAATCCCAAACCTCAAAGAGGAGTTGATTTTCAGTTAACCCAAGCAAAAAAAATGTATCATGCAATGTCTCTCCAAACCAAATTATTTTTTGATTTTCTCTTAGAAAAAAATCTATTAGACCTAGATAGCAAACCCAACAAAACAGGCGGTGGATACTGTACTTACCTTCCTAAATATAGCGCTCCTTTTGTTTTTGCTAATTTTAATGGCACAAGTCATGATGTAGATGTTTTGACTCACGAAATAGGACACGCCTTCCAAGTTTATCAAAGTCGTCATTTAATTCCTGAGTATCGTTGGCCTACTTTTGAAGCAGCTGAAATTAGTTCTATGGGAATGGAATTTTTAGCTTATCCGTGGGTAAAAGATTTTTTTGCCCAAGATGTAGACAAATATCAATTTCTACATTTATCCCAATCCCTTAATTTCTTACTTTATGGTGCTTTAGTGGATCATTTTCAACATGAAGTTTATCAAAATCCTCAAATGACTCCTGCTCAAAGAAAAGAGCGTTGGCGTAATTTGGAAAAAAAATATTTGTTGTTAGAAACTTATGAAGACGATCCTTTTTTAGAAAAAGGTACTTTTTGGTTCCGTCAAAGCCACATTTTTTCTACTCCTTTTTACTACATTGACTATACTTTAGCCCAAGTTTGTGCTTTAGAAATTTGGCTTTTAAGCAAGCAAGATTATTCCAATACTTGGCAAAAGTACTTAAAATTATGTCAATTAGGCGGTTCACAAACTTTTTTAAACCTTTTAAAAACTACAGGACTTACTAATCCTTTTGAACCTAATCACTTAAAAAACATTGTTTCTTTTGTAACTTGTTATTTGCAAAAAATTGATGATACTAAATTTTAATTACACCATTTTATAACAATTTTTCACTCTTTCCACAAAAACTCAATCTTATTTTATATCTTATATTACGATTTGCGATTCGTTGCAAAAGTGGTTTTGCCTTTTTCAAACTAACCTCCCCTCGAAATAAATCAACTACCTCAAAAATGCCCCATCAAAACTACCAAACAAACAAAGAAAGAAAGAAAAATTTAAAGTTATGATATCTATTCAAAATTTAACTTTTTATTACGGTTTTAATCCTATTCTCAAAGATCTTAATTTAACCATTCAAAATAATTCTTGGGTTTCTATTGTTGGTCATAATGGCTCGGGAAAATCTACTTTAGCCAAAATTTTAGTAGGGCTGCTTTCTTGTACCAAAGGACAAATTTTAATTGACAATATCGTTTTAAATGAAAAAAATTTGTCCCTTTTGCGACCTAAAATAGGTATGGTTTTCCAAAATCCTGATTATCAGTTTACAGGACTTACTGTAAGAGAAGATATTGCGTTTGGATTGGAAAATTATAATGTTTGTAGAGAAGAAATTATAGCCAAAGTTTGGCAATATGCCAAAATGGTAAAAATAGATGATTTATTGGACACAAACGTGAATCAACTTTCAGGGGGACAAAAACAACGTGTAGCAATTGCCTCCATTTTAGCGATGGAGCCCGAAATTATTATCTTTGATGAAGTAACTTCTTTTTTAGATCCTCAAGGCGCTTTGGAAGTGCAAAAAATTATTCAAACCATTAAAAATAAAATTTTGATTACCATTACTCATGATTTAGAGTTTGCTACCAAAAGTGATGAAATTATTGTTCTTGATCAAGGAAAATTAATTACCCAAACCCCACCCCAAAACCTTTTTCAAGACCCTTTATTTTTGCAACAATATAAATTAAAACCTCCTTTATCATTAGAGCTTTACTATGAAATTTTAAAAGACAGCACCACTAAAAATATTAAAAATAATCAAATGTTAGAAAATTTAAAGGATATTTTATGGCAATACAATTTGAAAAAGTAAACTTTTATTATAAAAAACCACCCCACCCCCCCCAAAAAACTACTGCCACTTTATCTGACATTAATTTAAAAATCAATTCTCAAAATGAATTTATTGCTTTAGTGGGGAAAACCGGTTCAGGCAAATCGACCTTAGTGCAATTAATGAATGCTTTGCTTACCACAAATATAGGAAAAGTAACAGTTTGTGGCACTACCATAACTTCTAAAACAAAAAAAGAACTCTTAGTGCCCTTGCGCCAAAAAGTAGGTTTAGTTTTCCAATTCCCTGAATATCAATTATTTGAAATAACTGTTTTAAAAGATGTAATGTTTGGTGCTGAAGTTTTTTTAAATAACAAACAACAAGCCCAAAAGCAAGCTTTCAAAACTTTAGAACAAATCAACATTCCTCCCGCTTTACATCAAAAATCTCCCTTTCAAATTAGTGACGGACAACAAAGAAAAGTCGCTATTGCAGGTATTTTAGCCATGCAGCCTGATATTTTAATCCTTGATGAACCTACACGTGGTCTTGATTTGGAAAGTAGCTCTGATATTATGGATTTTTTACAAATTTTGCATCAAACATTTCACAAAACTATTATCATTATTACTCATGATATGAATTTGGTTGCCCAATATGCAAAACGTGTTTTGGTTTTGTCTCAAGGAAAATTGCTTTTTGATGGCACAAAAGAAACTTTTTTTGAACACTCCCGATTTGAGCAATTTAACTTAGATATTCCTGATACTTTTAAAATTTTAAAACATTTAAATCAAACTTTAGGAATCCCCTTTCAAGCACACTATTGTTTTAGCACCCTTGCCCAATATTTAAAAGAATTTTATTGTTAAAAGGTATTATTGATGAAAAATAATGATTTTACAAATAATAATTTATCCCACCCCTCTTTATCGCGTTGTTTTTTGTACCAACTCCATCCTTCTATCAAAATTCTTGCTTTTGTGTTGCTGTTAGTTTTTATTTTAAAATTGCCCATTAATGTTGAAAATATTGCTCCAAATCAAGTTTTTATTTTTGCAAACCCCAAACGCATCACTTTATTTTATCTTTTTTGTGTGGTAGCTTTAATGAGTCTTTGTTTCTTTTTTGGAGTAACTTGGAGTTATTTTTGGCAAAGAATTAAACATTTAAGATTTGTTTTTATTATTTCTTTGGTAATAAATTTAGTTCCTTCGGAAGATACTTCTTTTAATGCTTTTATGCGAGCTCAAATTCCTATTTTAAGTTATGATGCCATCCATTCTTTTTGGTTGTTTTTAATATGTATTTTATTGTATAATTTCACTAAAAAATATATTCCCTTTAAATTATCTTATTTGTTATTTTTGCTTTTGTGCGTCTTTGTTATTCCTTCGTATTTTCCTTCCAATATACAAGAAATTTTGGGTTGCAAACCTAAAAATTATATATTGCAAACGACTTCTTTTCTAAGAATTTGTTTTATTATGACAAGATTGTTTTTAATTGTGATGTTGTTTTTTTTATTCAATAAAATAACTTCTTTTATCGAAATTCAAGATGGTCTAGATATTATTTTGTCTCCTTTAAAAAAACTCAAAATTTCTACTGAAACTTTTACTTTGATGCTTTCTTTAATTTTTATGGCTAATTCTTTTTTATTGCAAGAAACCAATAAAATTTTAAAAGCTCAGACAGCAAGAGGCATGGATTTGCACAAAAAAAATATTTTTAAAAGAATTAATCATCTTTTAGCCTTATTGGTTCCTATTTTTGTGTTGGTTTTTAAAAGGTCTTTGGTAATTTCTAATGCTATGGAAGTAAGAGGTTATGTTTTGGGAGCTCCTCGCACCAAAATGATTACTTATCGTTGGAAAATGCTTGATTTTATAACCATAACTACCATTTTTGCTCTATTGTTTATCAAATAAATTCGTATTTGTAAATGCTTTTATAAAACATTTTGTTTTTCCAATAATTACATTGAATGCCTAAAAATAAAAAAAGAAAAAGGTTGTGCCCAAATGAATCAAAAGTTAGGATTAAAAGACCAAGATCAAGAAATCTTTGATCTTATTGAACAAGAAAAAATTAGACAAAAAGAAAATATCTTATTAATTGCTTCGGAAAATTTTGTTTCTCAAGCAGTATTAGATGCCCAAGGAAGCATTTTGACTAACAAATATGCAGAAGGTTATCCTCAAGCTAGATATTATAATGGTTGTAAAAATGTAGATCAAATAGAAAAAATTGCCATTCAAAGAGCAACCAAGCTGTTTGGTGCTAAATATGCAAACGTCCAACCTCATTCAGGTTCACAAGCCAATATGGGAGCATTTCAAGCCTTATTAAAACCTGGTGACAAAATTTTAGGATTATCTTTAATGGATGGAGGACATCTTACTCACGGTCATAAATTAAGTTTTTCTGGTGGTTTTTATGAAGCTCATTTTTATAATGTCAATCCCCAAACTGAAATGCTTGATTATGATGAAATTCGTAAAGTTGCCTTAAAAGTTAAACCTAAATTAATTATTGCAGGATATTCGGCTTATTCTAAAACTATTAATTTTAAAAAGTTTCGTCAAATTGCTGATGAAGTTAATGCCTATTTAATGGCAGATATTGCCCATATTGCAGGTTTAGTTGCTTGTGGGCTTCATCCTTGTCCCTTTGAAGCTAACGCCGATGTTGTTACTTTTACTATGCACAAAACGCTGAGAGGACCGCGTGGAGGTTTGATTTTAACCAATAAAGAAGAAGTATTTAAAAAAATAAATCGTGGTATTTTTCCAGGTATTCAAGGAGGACCTTGTATTCATACTATTGCAGCTAAAGCTGTTGCTTTTCAAGAAGCGATGATGCCTTCCTTTAAAGAATATCAAAAGCAAGTTATCAAAAATGCAAACACCTTTGCTAAAGCCTTCCAACAAAAAAGTTATCGCATTGTAAGTGGAGGCACTGATAATCATTTATTTTTAATTGATGTTAAACATAAAAATCCTGAGTTTACAGGATCCAAAATTGCAAACATGTTAGAAAAAATAAATATTGTTGTCAACAAAAATACCATTCCTTTTGATCAAGAAAAACCTTTTGTGACAAGCGGTATTAGAATTGGCACACCTGCTATGACAACAGTAGGTTTTAGAGAAAATGATTTTATTTTAGTTGCAGATTTGATGGACAAAGCTATCAATCACTTGGACGACGAATCTTATTTAGCCCAAATTAAACAACAAGTTTTGGCTTTATTAAGTAAATTTAATAAGTAAAAAACAACATCCCTATTTTCAAACATAAAAATAATTATTTTGTAATCCTACATTTTTTCTTGCCTAATTCCATTAATAAAATATTAATAAAACATTAACAAAAGACTCCTTTTTATTAAGGGGTCCTTCCTTTTTTATGTAACAATTTTTGCCACCCCCCAAAACTTTTTTATTTTGCAACAAACATCCCATTTGTCAAAGCCACACCCATAAAAACATTAGCAAATAAACTCTGCTTTTGCTTATTTAAACCCAATTTATCTTTATATGTAATTATTGTTTTTTTATATGTTATAATAAAAATAATTAATGGTTTTTTTAATTAATTATAAAAAAGTTACTCAAATTAGAATAAATTAGTATCTAGCATTTTTTATCGCACACACACAGACAATTTAAAAATTTTTAAAAAGTAATTTAGACAAAATAAGAAAAAAATAATTAAAAAAGATTTCAAAATATAAAAAGGAGTTATTATTTGGAAAAAGCTTTAGTATTAAGATTTTTGGCTGGAGTTTATTATATTAAAGATTTAAAAACTCAAATTATTTTGGAAGCTAAAAAAAGAGGCAAATTAAAAACCCCTGATATCAAAACTACCCAAAAAGAAAATAGTTCTGCCTCTGACTTTATTATTAAAGTAGGCGATATTGTGTTTTATGAACTTTCTTGTGATACTTATTTAATTCAATCTATTTTGCCTCGTAAAAATGAATTAAAAAGACCTAATGTTGCAAATATTGACCAGGTATTGCTAGTTTTTTCCTTAGTAAAGCCCAATTTTCAATTTTTTTTATTAGATAAGTTTTTATTAATTTTAGAACAACAAAAATTAGATGTAGTTTTGGTTTTTTCTAAAATAGATTTGTTAGAACCCGAAAACCTTACAACAATGCAACAACAATTATCTTATTACCAAAAATTTCAACCCTTTTATTATATTAACTCCAAGCAAAAAATAGGAATAGATGCCCTTAAACACATTTTTGCTAATCAAATTACAGTTTTGGCAGGACAAACCGGAGTAGGAAAATCGACCTTACTCAAAGCCTTAATTCCAGATGCCAAACTCAAAACACAAGAAATTTCTGAAAGTCTTGGCAGAGGCAAACATACCACCAAAAACGCCCAATTATACGAGTTTAATGGTGGATTTATTGTTGATACTCCTGGTTTTTCCAAACTAGACTTAACTACTTTTTGCCCTAGGACTTTAAAGAATTTTTATCCTGATTTTGTAGAACATGTTTGTGATTGTTTTTTTGGTGAAAGTTGTCTTCATTTGCAAGAAGAAAAATGTGGCGTTAAAAAAGCCTTAGAAAACGGCAAAATACTTCCCTTTCGATATCAAAATTATGTGAGCTTTTACGAAGAAATCAAAAACCAACTCAAATATTAGTTATTTTTTATTTTTTTGCACATTTTTTATAGCATCATTTTAGAATAGCGATAGATTACACGCGTGTTGGTTATTTACGTGCAGCCCCGCTCCAAACCGTACAAGCAAGTTTCCAAGCATACGGCTTTCCCTAAATTAATTATATTCAGGCTCACATCTCTTTTTTGAAGGCCAGTATTTCGCAACTGCTTTACCTAGGATACACCCTAGCTCCTCCACGAGTCCTTATTTCTTAACGAAATAATCGCTCCGCCCAGTTAAGGTCCTATATTACCCCGAATCCTGTTTTCATTTCGGTATGTCCCGCATTTATTCTAGGAAGTTTTCTTTTCGGACTTTTGTCTTACCACACCTAAGTGAGCCGTGACAGTCTTCCATTCTTATATGGTATTGTCATATAATTGGTGTCAGGGTTTGGGCGCCTAATAATATAGGTTTAACATTTCTGGATTCAGAAATTTAGACTCTTTTTTGCTTCTGGTTTAAATTAATTTACTGACTCCTTCGCCTTGTACCTAGCTTTCCTAGGCTCCGTGTGAGGACAATTATCTTGGTTATTCCAAACCAAGTTTTAACTCCTCCGACTACTAAAAGTCTCTTTTTCCTTGAACCCAGAGGCATTTTAATTTCCTCTGTTTGGTATGGTTTTTAGGAATCTCGAATTTCCGACATCATTATGCCTGATAGTTTTAGGTTCGCTTTCGTTGTTAAAGCTTGTGGCTAGACTAGAACACTTTGTTTCCGTCAACGATATCATGAAGGGTGCTACTTAAAGCGACATGTGATTATATATAAAGACTTAAATCATATCTTCATATCTTACCTTCATTCCAGGGTTTCAATAACTTGCCCTTGAAGTTCTTAAATTACGATAATTTCCGCGATTAGGGATTTGCACCTTTTCCATGACTATCTTAGTCTTGCGAAAGCATCTTGGCTAGTTATTTCACCTCACTCCGCTTTTACGGTCTGCTGTAATCCACCATTCTTTCGTTTGGCTGACCGACCGCATGACCTCACGGAATAATCAAATCCGTGGCAACTGGCTAGATTACTATAATGATGCGTTTATTCGCGCCCACTTAATTTAAGAATTGCTACAAGATTGCATTTTATCTATTTTTTATACAATTGTAAAATCGCATTTTACCCCCAACCAAAAAACCACCCCCTTTTTTTACCAACCAATTATTTTTTACAAAATAAAATACCATAAGGAAACTCAAAAATGAAAGTCGGAATTATTGGTTTGCCAAATGTGGGCAAATCTACCTTATTTAATGCTTTAACTAAAATGCAAGTTTTAGAAGGAAATTATCCTTTTGCCACTATCGAACCTAATGTTGGCATTGTAGAAGTTTCAGATTCGCGTCTCCAAACTTTATCTCAAATTTTTCAATCTCAAAAAACTATTTCTGCTTTGATAGAATTCAAAGATATTGCAGGTTTAGTGGCGGGAGCTTCCAAAGGCGAAGGGCTTGGCAATCAATTTTTAAGTCATATTCGCAATGTAGATGCTATTTGTCATGTGGTTAAATGTTTTGAAGACCCCAATATTGCTCATGTGACAGAAACGAATAATCCTGTAGAAGAAATTGATATTATTCAAACAGAACTAGCTTTAGCAGATTTAGAACAAATTGAAAAACGCTTACTTAAACTGGGTAAACAAAAAAATAAACTTGACAAAGAATTATTGCAAGAAAAAGCGTTATTAACCAAAATTAAAACCCATTTAACTACCCAAGATTTAAAAAATTTGGTTTTTTCGGATGAAGAATTAAAGCTTGTCAAAACCTTTAATTTGTTGTTTTTAAAACCTTCCCTTTATTTAACCAACATTAAAGAACATGATTTATTATCTTTGGATTCCAACGTTTTTTATCAACAAGTTTTAGCGTATGCTACTAAAGAATCCAAAAAAGTAATTCCTTTGTGTGTGCAATTAGAAAAAGAAATATCGTCTTTAGACTTTGCAGAAAAGCAACTTTTTTTAAAGGACTATGGTCTTGTAGAATCAGGGCTTACTAAATTAATTCAAGAAAGTTATGCTCTTTTAGGTCTCCAAACTTATTTTACTGCAGGACCTAAAGAAGTTCGCGCTTGGTCTTTTAAAAAAGGTCTTAAAGCTCCCGAATGTGCCCGCATTATTCACACCGATTTACAAAAAGGTTTTATTAAAGCCGAAGTTGTTTCTTACCTTGATTTATTAGAAGCCCAAACTTTTCAAAAAAGCAAAGAAAAAGGCAAAGTTCGCATTGAGGGCAAAGAATACATAGTTAAAGATGGTGATATTATTACTTTTAGATTTAATGTTTAGTTTAATATTCAAACTTTTAATTTTGAAATTCGATTTTTTCTATTTTCAACTTTAACCCCCCCAAATAACAAATTATCAATTTAACAACCTAAAAATAAGGAGATAAAAAAGATATGACAACAAATTATAAAACAACTCTTTTGATGCCAAAAACTGATTTTCCTATGAAAGGAAATTTAGGCAAAAACGAAATTAACATTCAAAAACATTGGCAAACACTTGACTTATATCAAAAAAAATTACAACAAAATCAAGACAACAACCCTTTTATTTTGCACGATGGACCTCCTTATGCTAACGGCAATATTCATATGGGGCACGCCTTAAACAAAATTTTAAAAGATTTTATTGTTCGTTTTCGTAGTATGCAAGGTTTTTACACTCCTTTAATTCCTGGTTGGGATACTCATGGTTTGCCAATTGAGGCAGCAGTTCTTAAAAAAACTTCTAAAAATGCTTTTACTAGAAAGTCTTTCCTAGATAAATGTCAAGAATTTGCCTTGGAAAATGTTAATAATCAAAAACAGCAATTTCAAAGATTAGGTATTTTAGGAGATTGGCAAAATCCTTATTTAACGTTGGATAAAACTTTTGTTGCTGATCAGGTAAGAATTTTTGGACAAATGGTTGACAAAGGCTTAATTTTTAAAGCCCTCAAACCCATTCATTGGTCACCTACTTTAGAATCTGCTTTAGCAGAAGCAGAATTAGAGTACCACAATCACCAATCTCCTTCTGTTTATGTTGCTTTTAGCATGAAAAAACTAGATATTTTTGACAATGTGGCTTTGGTAATTTGGACAACTACTCCTTGGACTTTGCCTGCCAATGTAGCAATTGCGGTGCATCCCGAAAAAGAATATCAATTAATTGAAGTTTTACAAAAACGCTATTTGGTAGGAACCAAAAACATTCCTTTTCTTCAAAAAGTTTTTGCTTGGAACAAAGAAAACATCAAAGTTGTTGCCACTTTTGAAGGAAAAACCTTAGAACATTTAACTTACCAAAATCACCTTGTTTCCAAATTCGGAAAAATAATTTTATCACAACACGTTTTGGATGAAGAAGGAACAGGACTAGTCCATATCGCTCCAGGACACGGTTTGGACGATTTTTTAGTAGGTCAAAAATATAATTTAGATGTTGTTTGTAGTATTGATAAAAAAGGTATGATGACAGATGTTTCCAAATATCAAGGTCTATTTTACACCAAAGCCAACGAAGCTATCATCTCTGATTTAGAAAAAGACCATTCTTTGCTTAAAGCAGATGTAATTTTGCACTCCTATCCTCATGATTGGCGCACTAAAAAACCAGTTATTTCTCTTGCACTTCCTCAATGGTTTGCCTCTATTAAAAAAATTAAATCTCTTTTGCTAGAAGAAACCCAAAAAGTTAAGTGGATTCCACGTTGGGGAGAATTAAAAATGACTAATATGATTACTAATCGTGAGGATTGGAATATTAGTCGTCAAAGAACTTGGGGCGTTCCCATTCCTATTTTTTACACCGAAACCCATCAACCCATTCTAGATTTAAAATTAATTAATCATGTAGCTGATTTATTCGAACAGCATGGAATGGATATTTGGTATGAATGGGATGTTAAAAAACTACTTCCTGAAAACTACACTCATCCCCAAAGTCCTAACAATTTGTTTACCAAAGAACTAGATATTATGGATGTTTGGTTTGACTCAGGAACTTCTTATAGTGTTTTTAAAAAACGTAATCAAGTTTTACAAAGTGATGTTTATTTGGAAGGCTCTGATCAATATCGTGGTTGGTTTAATTCTTCTTTAATTACTTCTGTAGCCACTCAAAATCAAGCTCCTTATAAAACTGTTATTACTCATGGTTTTGTTTTTGATGGTGAAGGCAAAAAAATGTCTAAATCTTTGGGCAATGTCATCGATCCATTAACTGTTGCTGAACAAAAAGGAGCAGATATTATTCGTTTATGGGTTGCAAACACTAATTATAATCTTGATGTGCGCATTAATCCTTCCATTTTAAAACAAGTAGAAGATCTTTATCGCAAAATTAGAAATACCTTCCGTTTTATGTTAGGTAATTTAGATAATTTTAAAAAAGATACTAATTATATTGCCTTTGAACAAAGAACTTTTATCCATCAAGCAATGATGCTAGATTTTGAAGAAGTGTTAAAAAACGTACTACATTCTTATGATACTTATAATTTTGAAGGTGTTTTAAGGCATCTATTCCCCTTCATTACTAATAAAATCAGTGCTTTTTATCTTGATTT
Source organism: Hydrangea phyllody phytoplasma (assembly GCF_036985185.1). Taxonomy (NCBI): domain Bacteria; kingdom Bacillati; phylum Mycoplasmatota; class Mollicutes; order Acholeplasmatales; family Acholeplasmataceae; genus Candidatus Phytoplasma; species Hydrangea phyllody phytoplasma. Next base: position 56,237 of record NZ_BSDA01000001.1, on the reverse strand, counting down.
TGCCAAAGATATTTTATACATCGAAAAAGAAGATCACAAAGAAAGAAAGATGATTCAATCAACTATCTATGATTTGTTATTATCGCTTTTACAAGTTTTAACTCCAATTATTCCTCACACCACTTCAGAAGTTTACGGCTTTTTTCCTTTTGCTGTGGAAAAAGATATTTATTTAGAAAAAATGCCACAACTCAAAGCACGTCCAACTTCTCATCTTTTATTAGAATATCATAAATTTTTAACATTAAGAAAAAACGTTTTACAATATTTGGAAAAAGCAAGACAAAGTGGGCTTATTAATTCTTCTTTGCAAGCCCATATTACGTTATCATTAACCCAAGAAGAAATGCATGCTTTGGATGTTTTACAAATTAAAGATCAATTGCATCAACTTTTTATAGTCTCTAAAGTAACACTTCAATTAAAAGATACTTTTGATGTTAAAGTTGCCAAAGCTTCTGGGTATGCTTGTCAAAGATGTTGGAATGTAGTAATCACCAAACCCCTTACTCCTTTGTGCACGCGTTGCCAAAATATATTAAAATAAAAGAAATAGGTTTATTATGAAAAATAGTATGGAAAATATTGAAAAATTTCCTCCAATAAAGAAAAAAATTCAATATGTTCAAGAATTTAAAAAAATATTAATTTTATCCTTATCCTTAATAGTATATGTTTTAGTTTCTGTTTGGGCTTTTGATTGCACCCGAGATGGCGGATATAAAACTGATCTTTTTCCTACTGGGATTATTGGTTTAGGCAATGTAATAGGTAAATTATTACATAAAGCAGGAAAGATTGAAACCAATAATATTATAGTTATTGCTGGTACTTTTTACTTTGTTGTTAATGTTTTCTTATTGTTTTTTATCTCTCGTCGTTATTTGGGTAAATATTTTACCATTACTACTGCATTTGCAACTGTCCTTCTTTTTGTTTCAGTGTTTTTTATTGAAAACCAAGTTAAACAAGGTTTTTTATATCATACTGAACGATTTTTTGGAATATTCAAAACTGAAAGTGATTTTTTAAGCGATCTTACCAGAGTTTTTTTTGCAGGTATTTTAATAGGTATTTTTAATGGTATTCCTGTAAGAATTGGTGCTTCTACTGGAGGACTTGATATTGTTGCTAAATATTTATCTGTTTATAAGAAAAAAGATATCTCTTTTGTAGTAGAAATGTTTGGCTATACTCTTATGATTTTTGGTGCTGTGGGTGTTTTTATTATTAAATATTTTTATAAAGAAACAGGTCTCAAAGAACTTACTACACAAATATCTTTATCACTTTTTTATACTGTTTTACGTATTAAATTATCTGCCTTATTTATGGGATTGATAACTTCTGTTCCCCAAAAAGAAACAAAACTAAACTGCTAAAACAGTTTAGTTTTTTTATTTTATTTGCACGCTTCACTTATTTTTATTAGTTGTAAAACTCAATTTCATAATACATTCAAAACAAATTGAAATTTTTACTTTTTGCTTTGCACAAAATATTTTTTGTATTTATATTAAATTAAAGGAATTTTAATGAAACATTCATTTAGTCAAAAAAACCCTGAACAATCGCAAGCATTGTTACAAACCAAAATCACAAAAGGGCTTACCTCCCAAGAAGCCTTGCAAAGACTTCAAATTAACGGTAAAAATCAAATTCAATCCCTTACCAAACCCACTTTTTGGCATCTATTCCAACAACAATTTAAAGATTTTTTAGTTATTGTCCTTCTATTAGCAGCTACAATTAATTTCGTGATTGGTATTTTACAAGGAAACAAAGAAGAACTTTTGGAAGGCTGTTTTATTTTGATTATTGTCCTTCTTAACGCCTTTTTAAGTATTTATTACGAAACTAAAACCCAAAAAGTTTTAGCTAATGTATCAAAAAAAGCTTCCCTTAATGCCAAAGTAATAAGAGATAGCAAACCGCTTTTAATTCCTATGCAAAATTTAGTGATAGGAGATATTGTCATTTTAGAAACTGGTGATATTATTCCAGCTGATATGATACTTTTAGAAACATTTAATTTATATGTAGATGAATCTTTGTTTACAGGAGAATCGCAAGCTGTTTTAAAAAGTGCTTGTGTTTGTCTCCAAAATGCAGCTCTTACTAATCAAAACATGGCTTTTATGAATACTGTTATTTTAAAAGGAAGAGCTAAAGGAGTGGTTTTTGCTTCAGGAATGCAAACTGAAATTGGAAAAATTACCCAGTTTATTTCTCAACCCCAACAAGAAAAAACACCATTAGAACAAAATATTGCCAAATTAACTAAAAAGTTAACTTTGATAATTGGTATTATTATTTTCCTTAATGGCTTGTGGACGATTTTTAAAAACATTTACAGCTCAACTTTTAGCTCTCACATTTTGAAACATACTTTTTTGGATGCCATTGCTCTTGCAGTTGCTGCTATTCCTGAAAGTTTATTAATTATTATGACTTTAATTTTGGCTTTGGGAATGAAAAAACTTGCTCTTAAAAAAGCTATTGTCAAAAATTTAAAAACCTTAGAAACTTTGGGGGCTGTTAATGTTATTTGTACTGATAAAACAGGAACTTTAACCCAAAATAATATGACTGTTAAAAAAATTATAGTTTGTAATTCTTTGGAAAAAATAAGTCCCTTTTGTGTGGAAAATATTAATGAACCCAAACCCTTTAATTTAGAAAAGTTGCTTTTATTTGGTATTTTATGTAATGATGCTTTGATTAGTGTTGCAAAAACAACCAACGATAAAACTTCAAACAACTTAGAAATTATTGCTGATCCTACTGAAAAAGCCTTTATTAATTTAGCTTTGTTTTATCAATATGATGCGTTTTTACTCCAAAAGCAATATCCTCGATTTGCAGAAATTGCCTTTGATTCCCAAAGGAAATTGATGACTACTTTTCATCATAAAGACAGATTTATTTATGCCATTACTAAAGGTGCTCCAGAAGTTTTGTTGCAAAAATGTAGTCAAGTTCAATATCAAGAACAAACCATTGCAAAAGATACTAAAATAATAAAAATATTAGAAAAACAAATTAGTCAATTAAGTGAGCAATCTTTGCGAGTTTTGGGAATTGCTTATCGTGTATTTTCTCTTGATTTAGAGACGAATCTTAAAAACAATCCTGATATTTTTGAACAAGATCTTATTTTTTTAGGGGCAGTGGCGATGGAAGATCCCATTCGAAAAGAAGTTATGCAAGCCATTTTTAAATGCAATCAAGCACGCGTCACTCCGATTATGATTACAGGGGATCATTTAAAAACTGCTTTTGTGATTGCCAAAAAATTAAATATTTTATCCCAACCTCAAGATTTAGCCATTACAGGAGATGAATTAGCTCAAATGCCAGAGGAAGAATTTTTGGAAAAATTATTGCAAATTAAAGTTTATGCAAGAACTAATCCTCATCATAAATTAAAAATTGTGAAAGCTTGGCAAAAAAAAGGTTTTGTGGTGGCAATGACAGGAGATGGCATAAATGATTCTTTAAGCATTAAACAAGCCAATGTGGGAATTGCTATGGGAATTGCAGGTACTGATGTTTGTAAAATGGCATCAGATATGATTTTAACAGATGATAATTTTGCTACTATTACGAATGCTTTAGAAGAAGGGCGAAATATTTTTAATAATATTAAAAAAAGTTTAGTTTTTCTTTTGAGTTGTAATGTTGGTGAAATTATTTTGATTTTGCTTGGTAATTTTTTAGGAATTTTCTTTTTTGGGTGTGATTTTAAAATTTTGACTGCTTTACAAATTCTTTGGATTAATTTAGTTACTGATTCATTGCCAGCAATGGCTTTGGGAATCGAACCACAAGAAACAAATTCTATGTCGCCAAAAACTTATAATCCTAAAGGAAGTTTGCTAAATAAAAAAACTTATCAAAAAATTATTTTGGAAGGATTTTTAATTGGTCTTTTGGCTTTTGTGGCTTCTTTAATAGGATATTATAATCATGATAGTGATAAAATAAGATATGCTCAAACTTTTGCTTTTATGGTTTTGGCGTTTTCACAATTGATTCATGTATGGAATTTGCGAAGTTTTTGCACTTCTGTTTTTAAGTTAAAAATAAATTCCTTTTTGATTAAAGCGTTTGCCATTAGTGTATTTTTGCAATTAATCATAATTTTTGTCCCTTTTTTAAGAGATTTATTTCAATTAATTTCTTTAACAACAAAAGATTTTGTAATCATTTTATTACTATCTTTGTTGCCTTTGTTGTTTGTAGAAATTAAAAAAAGATTTTGTCATTATAAATGCCATAAATGTAGATGATATTAAAAAACAAAAAAGACTCTTTTTGAAAGAGTCTTTTTTTATATTCTTAAATTAATTATTCAAATATTTATTTTCTAAATATTGTAAAAAGGTTTCAGGGTTAATTTGGGGCATGCCTGTTGCTTTGAACACAAATTCTTGGTTGGTATAAAAAGAACCCCAGTTTCTTATTTTTTGATCTAAATATTGATTTAAAGTTTCAAATTTGCCTGTTTTAAAGTCCTCTTTAATATTAGGATTTGCTTTTTGAATGTTTTTCATTATCATGGATGCTAAAATAGCTCCATTTAAATAGCTAGGGAAATAACCAAAACTTCCTTGAGGCCAGTGAATATCTTGCAAGCATCCAAGACCTACGTTGGGTGGGGTAATTCCTAGATATTCTTTCATTTTGCAATTCCAAAAGTGAGGTAAATCATCCAAAGACAACTGATCAGAAATTAATAATTCTTCAATTTCAAAACGCAAAATAACATGGAAAGGATAAGTTACTTCATCAGCATAAATACGAACAAAATCAGGTTTTACTTGGTTGGCTTGTTTAAATAAATTTTGTGGAGTTAATGAAGGATTGTAAAAATTTAATTCTGTTTTTAAAATATCTACTAAGTAAGTTAAAAATTCTTGAGATTTAGCAACTTGTTTTTCCATTAATAAAGATTGGCTTTCATCAAAAGAAAAGCTTCGTGGAGTGCCTACTGGTTGATTTTTGTATTGTTGGGGTAAATTTTGGGCGTATAAACCGTGTCCTACTTCGTGTATAGTGGCTAAAAAACTATCTAAAAAATTGTTTGTATTATAATTGGAAGTAAGGCGAACATCATAAGGAGTGCCTCCACAAAAAGGGTGGATGGATTCATCTAGGCGACCATAATTGCAATCAAATCCTATTTTGGGCATAATGATTTGATTTAATTTTTTTTGGTTTTCTAAAGTCATTGCAATATCTTTGTAAAGGTGTTTTTGTTGTTCTTGTTTTTGCAAAATAGCTTTCATTAAAGGTGGTAATTTTTCTTTGATGACGTTAAATATTTGTTTGATTTTGGTAGCAGTCATTCCAGGGTCATATTGATCGATGAGAGCATCATACAAAGATACGCCTAATTTTTGGGATCTGAGATTTGCTACTTCTTTGGTGTAATTGAGTACTTTTTGAAAATAAGGTTTGAAGCTGTTATAATCATTATTTTTTTTGGCTTGTCTCCACATTAGCTCTGATTTGGTAGTTGCTAAAATTAAATTATTTTGTAGTTTTTCAGGGATTATTTCTTCGGATTGTATTTTGGATGTTATTTCTCGTAGATTAGCTTGTTGCCAAGAATTGAGAGTTTCTTGTTCTTGTTGTGCTTGTAAAAGCAAATTTTTGGTTTCTTGTGAAGTTAATAGTTTTTTTATAATTTGGGTTAAATCGATGATTTCTAAAGTGCGGCTTTCTTGGGAGCCCTTTTTAATGTTGCAAGCCATATCCCAGTTTAATATATTGATAATATTTTCTAAACGACCAATTTTTTCAAATCTTTGTTCTAATTTTTGATAATTAATTGACATATAAGGATTCCTTAGTTATTTATATTATTTGTAAACAAATGTTTTTTGCGATGGGTTTATGAGAGGTTAATTTTTGAAAAAAGCTTTGTTTTTTATTAAAGTTGAAAAAAATAGTTTGATTTAAGTATAAATCAAACTTTAATTTTTAATAAATTATTATTTTGTTTATTGCGATTTTAATGGTGTGTAAGTTTGCAAATATTTTATTTTCTAATTTACATCTTTTGGATTAAAAATTTGGACCAAACCTTTACCTATTAAATTAAAAGATAGACTGGTTAAAAGAATAATAATAAAAGGTCCAAAAAATAAATGAGGATAAAAACGCATATCACTTTTAGAAGAACTTAAAATATTACCCCATTCTGGAAGAGTAGGATCAAGCCCTAAACCAATAAAACCTAGCCCTGAAATAGTAAGAATGACAGTTGCCATACCAACGCTTATTCTTGTGATAATAATGGGGTAAAGATGAGGAACAAGGTGTTTGACGATAATTAAAAATTGATTAGCTCCTAGAGCTTTTGAAGCTTTGATAAAATCTTTTTGTTTAATTTTTAAAGTAGTTGCTCTAATAATGCGGATAAAACCAGGAATATTAGAAATACTTAAAACAATAATTAAAGACAGTTTGCTTTTTTTTAAAAAAAACATAATAATAATAGCTAAAATAATGTCTGGAAAAACAACTAAAATATCACATATAAAATTAATGATATTATCAATAATGCCGCGGAAATAACCAGAGATTATTCCTAAAAAACTACCAATTAAGCTGCTTAGTATAACAACATAAAAAGCAATAGTTAAAGAAATTTTGCCTCCAGCCAAAACACGGCTAAATAAATCATAACCAGTAGAATCGGTCCCAATCCAATTTGTAAAACTAAAACTTTGTAAACGTTTAAAAGAAGACTTATAAGGGTCTTTGTAAAATTTAGTTAAAGGCAGTAAATGAATGGTTAAAAATAAAATAATTAAAAAAAGACTACCAAATAAAATATTTTTATTTTTATATAAAATTTTAAAGTTTTTTTTACAATTCACTAATTTCATTATTAAATTTCTTACTTTCTAACACATTTTTACCCCTTTTTATTTATTTTTGGATCTAACCAAAGATAAATTAAATCTAAAAATAAATTCCAAATAGCAATTAATAAAGCTAATAAAATGATGCAACATTGAATTACAGGATAATTTCTTTCTTCAAAAGAGGTCATCATAAGATTTCCAACACCTTTAATGTTAAATATATATTCAACAATAATTGAACCACCAATTAAAAAACTAAGGATTAAACCAATGTGGGCAATAATCGGAATTAAAGCATTTTTTAAAGCGTGTTTAAAAATGATTTTGGATTTTGAAAGGCCTTTAGCGTAAGCGACAGTAATATATGGTTGTTCTAGGCAATCTAGCATTGTTGTTTGTGTAGTTTTGAAAATCAAAGCAGCTATTGCCAAAGATAAAGTTAAAATAGGAAGAACCATTTGCAAAGGAGAATCAAAGCCAGAGATAGGAAAAAAACCAGCATAATACCCTAAAGTTATTTGTAACAAAAAACCAATAACAAAAGTAGGAGCTGAAATCAAAATAATAGCTGTTAAATCAAGAATAAAACTTTTTTTCGTATCTTTGTAAAAGGCAGCTAAAACTCCAACTAAAATTCCTATCAAAGAACCCAAAAAACAGCTTAAAAAAGCTAATAAAAAAGTATTTTTAAAAGCTTTGTAAAAAAGAATTAAAACACTTTCTTTATTTCCGGTATAAGATTTACCAAAGTCAAATTTAAAAAAAATATTTTGCAGATAATTTGAAAATTGTTGCAATAAAGGTTTGTCTATGCCTAATTCTTTTTCTAAAATTACTCTTTGTTCCTTGGTTGGAGCTTTCTGCCCGAACATGGCAGAAACAGGATCACCAGGAACTAATTTCACAGTAAAAAAAATCAGAAATATGACTGTTGTAAATAATATAAAAGTGTAAGAAATTTTTTTTAAAATATATTTTGCCAAAAAAAAGCACCTCAAAAATTTAGAATATAAGTTTATATTTAGTTTAATTTAATATTTTATATCTAAATAATAAAATATTTTTATAAAATCAAGAGTAAAAAATAGTAAAATACATAAATAAAGACCAAACCCCCAAAATATATAAAAAATAAAATTTCAAAATTTCAAAATTTCAAAATTAAAACGGTGTAAAAAGAGGGTTTGGCAATTTTCATTATCAGTTTTTGAAAAATTAATAAGTTTAATCAAAAAGATAAAATAATAATTGAAAAAATCAAAAATCTAATTATAAAAAGGTACTGGTACAAAAAAATAAGTTTAATTATTTTTTATTTTTCTTTTCTAATATCGGTAAATTCTAATTTAGAAAAAGCATCTGTTGTAAATCCTTGTTTAATAGATTTAGAAGTAATAAAATAAGAAGGAGCGGTGTATAAAGGAATGACATAAACTTGATCATGGATATATTTGCTTACTTCTTTGACTAAATTAGTATATTCTTCTTTATTTGAAGTTTTTTGTGCTTTAATTAATTTATTTTCAATTTGTTCTAAGTCATCTTGATTAATATGGCAAAAATTATTTTCATTATTATTAGTAAAAAAATAATCAACTAAAGCTTTATGGCCATAATACATTTCATGGTTTTCTCCTAAAAAAAGTATGTTAATATCCGAATTATCTTTTGTCATGTTTGGTATCACTATATTAAAATCTTCTTGTATAAATTCAACATCAAAACCCACATTTTTTAATTGTTCAATAATTTTAGGTTGAAAAGTTAAAGGTCCTTTGCTTGCGGCTATTTTTAATTTTTTCTTTTTTGGTTCTAATTTATTAACACAATTTTTAGCACTTTCAAAATCTAAATTATATTTTAAATTTGAATTATAACCTATCAAAGAAGATGGCAAATAACTATTTAAAACTTGGGATTGTAAATCTAGTTCTTGTTTAATTTTGTCAGTGTCAATTGTTTGACTGATTATTTTTCTAATTTCTAAAGGAGTGTTTTTTTTGTTAAGATACATATAAGAACAACTAACAGAATCATTTTCTACTATTTTTACTTTATCGCCAAGTTTTTGTCTAACATCTTTAATTTTCATTCCAGGATAATTAATAGCATCAAATTCATCTGTTTCTAATTTTTGTAAATTAGTATCATCGTCTTTAGAAACAAAAAAATTAATTTTTTTAGGACTATTTTGGATTCTTTCTTTATTATAATAAGAATCAAATAATTCAAATTGTAGTTTATCATCTTTTTCATAATTAACTAATTTATAAGGGCCTGCGCCTACTTGTAAAGCTTTTTGAATATCAGCTTCATTTGTTCCCGCATTTTTAATAGTTTCTTCACTTAAGACTCTAAAAAAGTTACAAAATTTAAAATCCCACCACAAATTATCATCAGTTAAAACAACTTTAAATTTTTTATTATCTATTTTTATAATTTCTTGAATTTCTAAAAATTGTTTATGTTTGTTGTTTTGCGCTCTTTTGAAAGTAAAAATAATATCATCAGTATTTAAAGATTTACCATTATGAAAGAAAATATTATCTTTTAAGGTAAAAGTTAACTCATTACCGTTTTTTTCAGGAATCCAAGCCAATCTAGACTCTAAATTTCCATCTTTATTTTTGTGTAATAAAGTGTCATGTATCATTGACAAAACATGATGTGAATAAGAAGAACTAGTTACACTTTCTGAAGCGACATCGAAACCTTTAGTATCTGCAGGAACAGCAATATTTACTGTATTTTTATCAAAATTAAAACCTTTTTTACTCCAAGGTTTTTTAATTATAAGTAATGTAATAATTATACTTAAAACAACTGTTATACTGCTTCCGATAATTAATCCTTTTTTTATGTTTTTTAAAAAATTTTTAAATCTAGATTGTTCCATTTTTACTTTTTCTCCTTTTTTTGTTTTTATAATAGCAACTTTTAAAAAACAATTACTATTAATTATAATTATACACCAAAAAAAAAAAAAACAAGAAAAAACTCAGAAATATTTTTTTCTAAGTATTTTACTTGTCTTTAAAATAAAAAAGATAATTTATAGACAAGTAAAAAAATTTAAAGTTTGAAAATTTTATTTTTTAATTTTAATTTAAAAATATTTTGGTTATTTAATAGTTGATAAAATTTTAATAATGAAAAAAAATAATTGTTGTTTTGTAAACTTTTTGCCTAATTTTAACTAAGACCTGTTTTCAAAAAATTAGCTAATAAATTTTTAGTATAAGGATGTTGTGGATTATTTAAAATTTGTTGAGTTGGTGCATTTTCCACAATTTTTCCTTGATGCATCACAATTACATCATCAGCTATTTGAGAGACTACCCCTAAATCGTGAGTAATAAATAAAACAGTAGTTTCTTCTTCTTTTTGTAAATCCTTAATTAAATTAAGAATTTCTTTTTGCACAATTACATCCAAAGCAGTAGTGGCCTCATCAGCAATTAAAAGTTTAGGTTGACAAACTAACGCCATTGCAATCATGACTCTTTGACTCATTCCACCTGATAATTGATACGGATAAGAATTCATGATTCTTTCAACATTAGGTATTTTGACTTTTTCTAAAATTTGACAACTTTTTTGATAAGCTTCTTGTTTATTGATATTACGATGCAACATTAAAACTTCTATAATTTGATTTTTAATTTTAAAAACAGGATTTAAACTAGTGGTTGGATCTTGAAAAATCATAGCTATTTCATTGCCTCTTATTTTTTGCATTTCTAATTCATTAAATTTAGAAATAACTTGTTGATTAAAAATAATCTCACCATGATATATTTTTTGATTTTTTTCAAATAATTGCAAAATAGACATCGCTGTTTGACTTTTTCCACTTCCTGATTCTCCAACTATTCCTAAAGTTTTGCCTTTTTGGACTTCAAAAGAAACACCACGAACTGCTTTGATTAGACCTTTTTGGGTTTCAAAATAAGTATGTAGATTACTAACTTTTAATAAACTCATATTTTACTCCTTTATATTTTAGTAGCTTTATTTTTTAAAGTGCAAGAAATAAAATGATTAGGGGCTACTTGATACCAATCTAGGTCTTGTTTTTGAGTGTGAAATAAAAATCTAAATTTGTTAGTTTCGTAGGTGATTGGCATTTCTTCTAAAGCTTTATTTTGAGTTTTTAATTTAGGGATAGCATTTAGAAGTTGTTTGGTGTAGGGATGATAAGGTTTTTTAAAAAGGCTTTCTGAAGGTGCTATTTCAATTACTTTTCCTAAATGCATTACACAAATGCGGTCACTTAAAAAACGAGCAACTCCTAAATCATGAGTAATAAACAAGAAAGTTAGTTGGTAATCTTTTTTTAAATCATTTAAAAGGTTTAAAATTTGGGCTTGAATTGATACATCTAATGCTGATACTATTTCATCGCAAACAACAAATTTAGGTTTAATAATTAAAGCTCTTGCAATTGCAATTCTTTGTCTTTGTCCCCCTGAAAGTTGATGAGGATAACGGTCATAAAGAGAAGTATCAATGCCACATTTTTTCATGATAGCTAGAATCATTGTTTGATATTTGGGGTCTTTTTTGCCTTTTGTCATTTTGTGGATTAAAAGTCCTTCGCCAATGATATCTGATATTTTGAGATGAGTGTTAAGAGAAGAAAAAGGATCTTGGAAAATAATTTGTAAATCTTTTCTTAAAAAGCGCTTTTCTTTATTACTTAAAGTAGTTAAATCAATTTCTTCAATGTCTTTTGTCTGTGTTTCCTTAGTTTTGGGGATTGTTTCTTTGTGATAAAAAACATTGCCTGAAGTAGGTTTTACAAGTTGTAGAAGAACTTGTCCTAAAGTTGATTTTCCTGAACCAGAGCCTCCAACTACGGCTAATGTTTCGCCTTTGAAAATGGATAAATTAATATTTTGGTTGGCTTTTAGTAAGGTATCTGGTTTTAAAAAGTTTTTTTTGATAGAAAAGTTTTTGGATAAGTTTTTAATTTCAATTAAAACTTGATTTGAGGATGTCATTTTTGCTTCCTTTCTTAGTTTTTTGCTTCATTTTTTGAAAAATTTACTTTTTGCCTTAATCCTTAATTATTATTGTTTTGATAAATTATTATTTAAAATGTTTTTTTAAGAAATTAATATTTATCACAAAATAATAATTACTTTAATTATACACTAAAAAAAATAAAAATGCAAATAGATTTTAAATATTGTTGTAATAAATGATTTTTTTGGGTGGTTTTGGTAAACTGTTTTATTCCTATATTTTTTAAGAAATTTGTTATTATATTTATTTATAAATTATAATTTCATTTTATAATATTTTATAATATCAATATTTTTTTGCTTTAAGAAATTTTTTTATCAAGGGCAATAGTTTTTTTGATTTGTTTGGTAATTTGTTTTTGGTGATGTTTTATTTTGAATTTTCCTTTTTGTTTTTGCCAAAAAAAAGACCATTTTAAAAAGATAGTTTTGAGTTTGGTTTGGAAATTAGTTAGTTTGATTTTAGTAAGTAAGTTTTTTTTGGTTTTTTTGATTTGTTTTTCTATTTTGGTTATTTTTTTGTGATTAGCTTTTTGTTTGTGAGTAAATAATTGGGATATTTTTTCTTTTTGTTTGTTGAAATGTTTAAAGATTTGGTTGTTTTTTTGTTTGATGGCTATTTTTTTATGTTCGAAAAATAATTTGTCTTTTTTTTCAAAATTGAGGAGAGCTTCTTTTTTAAGGTTTGATAGTTTTTGGCGTAATTCTTTTTGTGTTTGTTGCCATGATAAATTAAAATTGATAAGAGCATCACTTATATTTTCGTTTAATAATCCTAATTTTTCTTTCATTAAATTAGTTGTTTGGGTTAAACTTTTTTCTTTGGATTTAATTGTTTTAGTAATTTCTTGTAATAAAGATATTTGATTTTGTTTAAATGTTTTTTCCAAAGAAACATTAATAACATTTTTTATTAATTCATTTTGGTTGTAAAAAACTTTGTTAAGGTGTTTAGTTGTGTTAGTGGTATTTGTAGTTGTTTGAATTAATTTTTGTTCTTTTTTTATTTGTTCTTGGAGCAAAGTATTTAAACATTGATAAATGTTTTTTTGATAATTATTATAGAATAAAATATCTTGGATAACATTTGTGATTGTTTTTTGGCAAGCATTGAAAAAAGATTTGTTTGATATTTTGAAATTGATTAAAGGAGTAAGAGCAATGTTTTTGGAGGCAGGTTTTAAATAGTGCCATAAAGTTAAAAGTTTGGTTATTTTAAGTTTGGTTTTGTTGATTTTTTTTTGGTGTTTGTTAGTTGTTTTTTCTAAAATATGTTGGTGTTTGTTGGTTGCTTTATCTTTTTTTGTAGTGAGGTTTTTGATAATTTTTTCATAACGTTCTTTGTGAGTTTTGATTTGGTATAAAAGGGGATATAGGTCAGTTCCTTTTTGTTTGTATTTGTGAAAAAATCCTTGTATTCCTTTCTTTTTGTCAGTGTGTATTTTTTGATTAAGAAAGGTTAATTGTTTGTCATAAAAAGCTATTATTTGTTCGTTAAGATTAATTTCATTTTGTAGGGTAGTTTGGTTTAATTGGTGTTTTTTTTGTAAAAGATTAATTGTTTGATTAAATTGTTTTTGAATGATAGGAAATAAGTTAGTTTCAATTATAGTTTTTATTTGGTCTAAGATTATTTGTTCGATAAGACAAGTTTTAGTTTGATAATTACTTGTAAAAGTATTAATTTGTAATTGGATTTGTTGTAAAGTTTGTTCTAATAATGTGCTTTCTTTTTGCCAAGATGGAAAAGTGTTGAGTAAATTATTTAAAGTTTGTAAAAGTTCTATATTTTGGGTTTGTAATAATAAATAGATGTCTTTTTGCATTAAGGTGATGTCTTGTAAAAAGAGATGTTTTTCTTTTTCTTGGGTAAGTTTGAAGGTTAGAAAATCATCTTTTTGAAATATTTTATTAAGTGTTAATTGGTTTTGGAAGTTGTTAATTTCTTTTTTTAAAGTAGTTATTTGTTCTAAATAATAATGTTGGATTTTGGTTTTTTCTAATTTTAGTTGTAGGGCAATACTTTTAGTTTTAAGGTCAAATTCTTGTTTTTTTGCAAAGAAATGATAATGATAATCTATTTGGTAATTGTTTTGTTTACGTTGTAAGGCTAAAAGAGTTTTTTGATAAGCAAAGAAAGTTTCTTGATAGTCTTTTTGATTATCAAAGATAGCTGTTTCTTGGAGATGTAAGTTAAGAACTGTTTTTATTTGTTCTTTGATACCGTTTATTTTTTGGGAGAATAAATAATTTTTTTTTTGGTGGATGAGATGATAAATTTTTTCTAAGGTTTGTTGGTAGATGTGTTTGTATTTGTTTTGTTTGTGGTGTTCTAAATGCCACATATTAATTGCTTGTTGGTGTAAAAGATTGATGAGGTGATATTGTTGGCTCCATAAAGATTTTTGGTTTTGGTAAGAAAGGCAGTTTGTTTGTTGTTTGTAAAAAAGAGCTTTTTTGGATGTTTCAATTTGGTAATTGGAAAGAATTGGTATATTTATAAAAGGAAAAGGTCTTATTTGGAGAAAAAAAGCTTGTATTTGTGCTTGGATGATAGTTTTTTCTTGTTGGTAAGCATCTTTGATGGTGTCTAGTTTTTTGTCGTTTATACTTAGTTTATTTTGGTATAGTTTGTGAGTTTTGGTAATGGTTTTTTTATAAGTTTGTTCTTTTGTAGTCTTTATTTGTTCTAAGATGCAAATTGATTTGCCTTTGTCTTTTTCTTGTAAATTAAGAGTTGTTTCTAGTTGTTTTAATAAATTGGTGTTTTTTTGATTGAGGTTAAAATCAGTAGTATAAAAGTTTTGTTTGGATTCTTGGTTTTGTTTTTGGTTTTTGATTTCTAATTTTTGTTTGTCTTTTTCAATTTGAATTAATAAATTATTAATGTTGTTATTTTTGTTGTTGAGATTAGTTATAAGAGTAGTTTCTTTGTGATTGTTTTTTTTAGTAATTTCCTTGAGTTCTTTTTGTAAGATTTCTTTTAATTGGAGGTTTTTATCGTTGTTTTTGTTTTTTTGATAAATAAGTTCTTGGGTTAAAAGAGTTTGGGTTTTTTGTTGTTGTGAGTTGTATTTTTCGAGGATTGTTTTTTTATGGGTTTGGAGTTTTTCTATTTGTGCGTAAATGTTTAATAATATGTGATGGTATTTTTCTTGTAATTTTTTTGTTTGGGTATTGTGTTTGTTATTTAGGGTTTGTAGCCTTTGATTTAATTGTTTGTTTTGGTTGTTTGTAATAATGTTTGGGGTTGTGTTTTTTTCTTGGATGTTTTTTAGGTTTGTGATATTATTTGTTAATTGGTATAAAAAAGGAGAGAAAAAATCGCTTGATAATGTTTTATTGCGTTTTAAGAATAAAGCCAAAAATCTATTATAATATGATGACATAAAATTTTTCCTTCAATCTAAATATTGATTAAACAATATAAAAACACTTAATTTTAGTTTATTATTAATTTTTTTTGTAATGTTATATTATTTTGGTTTTTCAAAGAAATAATTTCTAAATTATTTTATCATTTACCTTTATCATAACATAAACCAAATTAATTTGGGATGTAAAAAAGAACACTTAGCTTTTATATTTAGATCTTAAAAACAAAAAAACTATCCTGAAGGATAGTTTTTTTAATTATTTATATTATTTTTATTTTTTAAATAGTTTATTAATTTAATTTATTTTAAATATGGAAATAATTATTTCTTACGATAAGGTTTATACCAAGTTGTTTTTTTAGGATAGAGATATTTTTGGATTAAAGTTGGTTCATAGTAAAAAATATATAAATTATTGTATTTATTTTTCATGTTTATGATTGCTTCTAAGGTATGTGTTTTATCCTTAATAAATGGCATTTTTCCATCATGATAGATAAATATAATATTTTGGGGACAATTAAGAATTGACTTAGACATTAATTCGCCTTTGTTTTGATTAATTGTTTTGTGAAATGAGACTTTTTTGTAATAATTAGTATCAATATTTTTATGTATAAAGATAAGAGTTTTATTAGTGTTTTTTACTTTAATGTTACGAATTGTATTATTTAGAGTCTCTTTTTTTACTTTTATTTTAAAAGTACTTTTGATTTGATAGTTTAATTTAAATGTTGAATGTGCTTTAATAAAATAAGAATTAATGTTAAGTAATAGTATTAATATATTTATAATTATAAGCATTAAAAAGGAATTAAAGTTTATATTTGGTCTTTTTTTAGAAGTCTTGTTAATTTTGTTAATGTAAAAAACAGACTCCTTTCTTTTAAAAAAGGTAGTTAATATTAATTATAAGTATAAATTATTAAGCTACCAAAAAGATAATATAAATTAATATATATAATTAAAAAAGATTTATTGTTGTTTATTGTTGAGTGTTTGCCCAATCTCTCAGACGCCTTACCATTCCTGAAATTCATCTAGAAGTAGGTTTTTAGCTCCATCTAATTTTTTGTTATTTTCTATGTCATGGTAAAAAATATACAAATTTGTATATTTGCCTGTCATTTTTGTTAGTTCTTGATAAGTATATTTTTTATCTAGGTCACCTCGAATTTCTCCATCATGATATAAACAAATTGTACTTGGCTCGCATGTTCCTGTAGCAATTTCGAACGATATATTCCCATCTTTTATTCTATTCATTGTTTTTCTTTTGGTTAATGTTCCATTAAAATTAGGATTAATCTTTTCTTTAATATGTTTTATTACTTTGTCCAGGTGGGAATCCCAATCCCCTTCAATTTCTACAAGGTGTAATTTTGGTCCTTGTTGTTCTTATGTTGGCTCTTCTTGTACTTGTGTTGTTGTTTGTGCTTGTCTTTCTTTTTTTCTCAAACTTATTTTATACTTGTTTTATAATCATATCTTAATTTAAGATTTGATTGAGCTTTGGTAAAATGAGGGATAATAATAAATAAAGTAAATATTATAATAATTAAAAATAAAAGTGTTTTTTGTTATAAGTATTGGATAAAAACATTTTAGTTAATGCCTTTTTTTAGAAAATTGATAAATTTTTGGAAAAATATCTCCTTCTTTCTTTCTAAAATTGACGGTTTTTTAATTATTTAAGTTAATTATAAAGTATTCATTAGGTTTTTAGTTAGTTAAACCATCAAAAAAGATAAAGAGTTTAAGACATCAAAGACTATTAATTATTTAATAGTCTTTGAATTGATTATTTGATATTTATTTAAGTTAATGAAAGATTATAAAATAATGTTATTAAAGAGTAATTTATTCAATTTATACATGTTTGTTAATGGAAAGTGTTTGTTAGTATGTGTTAGTGTAATTTATTTTGGATTTAGCTGATTGAGCTTCTGTTAGTTTGTTATTTTCTGCAATTACATTACCATTTTCATCCACTACTTCATATTGCATAGTTAATTCAAAATCAGCAGTATCGGTGTTATTTTCAACTAAACCATCAAGAGTTAATAATTCTACTTCTAATTGAACTTCTGCTGAAACAAATTTGTTATCTTTGGTAAGAGCAAATTTGGAGTCTTTGGTATATACTTCAAAATCATTGTTATCTTGTGTTTTAACTTTTACTCCAACTCTAAATTTGTCAGTTTTGTCTACGTCGTTAACTTTGAATGTTGGTAAAAATACTTTTAAGAACCATTTTTTAGTAGTTTCTTTGTTTTCAAAACCTTTTACGGAGGTGAAACATAAAAATGGGATTTCAACAAAATTAATTTATTAAAAAAACTTAAATTAATTTAGTTATATTGTTGTAATTTGACAAAATAATAATTAAAGTAGCAAATAAATAAGAAAAAAGTAAAAAAAGCTCAAAATAGATTGACAAAACAGCTTTTTTAAGATAGAATAAACTTAGGTTTAAAATTAATTTTTGCACGCTTTGGCATGATTATTAATTTTTTAAGCTTGATTAAAGTGCTAATAATAATTTTTGCAGTTATTAATTGGGTTTTGATTAACCTTTTATTTGTTAAAAGTTTTATTATTATTTATAATAAATGCTAAAAACAAAAAATTATAAAGAAAGGATTTGATAAAATGGCTGTTCCTTTTAGACGCACCGGAAAAACGGCAAAAAGAAAAAGACGTACTCATTATAAGTTAAGCAATCCTGCTTTAGTACTTTGCAAAGAAACTAATACTTTTACTTTGTCTCACAGAGTTACTAAAAATAGTGGTTATTACAAAGGAAAACTTATTTTGGAAAACAAACCTTCTAAATCTCAAAAAACAACTGACAATTAATTTATCATTATTAGACAAATTATTTTGTTTAAATAATTTTTTTCTTAGATGACGATATTGTTTTTTCTTATTTGATATTATTTTAATTTATAGTTTTAATATTATTTTGGATTTATTTATTTTTTGATAGTTACTATTTGATTTATTTTAAAAGAATTATTTTATTTTTAAGTGTATAAGATAAAAAAATAAATAAAATCAAGGAGAAACATAAATGTTATTAAAAAAATCATTATAACACTTTTTACTTACTGTTATTTTTGTATTTTTAAGTGTGTTTGGGTCTTATGTTGTTTTAGAAGCATCAAAAAAATATCAAGAAGCAGATAAGGCATTATTTTCTAAAACTTATAAAGATAATGAAACGAAATTTCAAAAGGAGAATAAATATGAAGATTATATGGCTAATATAGAAACTCTAAAAGATTATCGTGCCAAATTAGAAAAACATGAGAAAGATCAAAAAGCCTCCAAGACAAACAAGAAGTAACTAAAAAACAAGATTTCTTTTTTGTAGAGTTTTTCTTTGTATTGGCGTTAGTAGGATTTAATGGTTATTTCTGTTATTCTAAAGCTAAATCATTTAAATAATTATAAGTAAAAAATATGTCTGATATTAAACAAAACATATCTTCTTTATTAAAAACATAAATTTTTTATTATTAAGTGTATTTGGAATGATTGTTACTTTTTTGATATATACGTTTTTTGAAAATCTAAATACTCAAAAAGTTTTACAACAATATCTAGATTCATTACAATTTAATATAAATATACTATCAAATTATAATTTATTATTACAACTTACTAAAAAACAAATGTATACAAGTTATTTAAGAGTTGTTATATTAGTTATTATTTGGGTTTTAATTATAATATTTAATGGTTATATGTGTTTTGCCAAAATTAACCCTTTTAAACAGTTTTTTAAATTTGTTAAAAAAGTTATCAATAAATATAAATATAAAAATGAACCTTTTCATTAAATCATTTTATCTTTTAATATAAAGATATTTGAATTAACTTAATGAGGATATTTGAATTAACTTATTGTATTTTTTAACAAACAAAATCCAAAATAAATAAATAAATCTTTTCACCATTTTACTTATTTGAAACAGCTTTTTTTATTTTAAAAAACATTATTAATTACTTTTTTAACTTTTGTAATTAAAATGACTTGCAATAAAATCTTTTTTAAGGTATAATAAAAAGGCTTGTTTTAAATATTTTTTCTTTTAATCCAAAAAACCAAACACCAATGTCAGTTGTCTAAGAAAAAAATTATTTAAGCAAAATATTTGTCTAATAGGCAATATTTTCAAACATTTCTAAAAAAGGAGAATATAAGTGAACAAAAAAGAAAAAGAAATTATCAAAATAATTCTAAGAGCCTACGACCATCATTTAATTGATCAAGCAGCTAAAAAAATTATTGATATTGTCACTAAAACAGGAGCAAATATTGAAGGTCCAATACCTCTTCCTACCAGAAAAGAAGTATTTACTGTTTTGCGTTCCCCTTTCGTTAACAAAGATTCAAGAGAACAATTTGAACGACGCACTCACAAACGTTTAATTCAAATTATCAATCCTAATAAAAAAACAATTGAATCTTTAATGCACATTAGTTTGCCACCTTCAATTGATATTTTGTTAAAAAAAACCAATAGCAAAAGCAAAATTTAGGCACTATTCATTTTAATATGAATAAATATTTACTTTTTTATAACCATTTCATTTAAACCATTTCATTTGGTTGAATCACAATCACAATTTCAATCAACTTTTGAAAATCACTTTAAAAAACTTTTTACAAACTTTAAACCAAAATTAAAAAAAGAAAGAGGAATGACATGGCTCAAGGAATCTTAGGTAAAAAAATAGGAATGACTCAAGTTTTTAACGAACAAGGAGAATTAGTTCCAGTAACAATAGTAGATGTTACACCTAACGTTGTTTTACAACAAAAAAACGTTGACCAAGACGGCTATCAAGCTACTCAAATAGGTTTTTGCGACAAAAGAGAAAAAAACACTTCTAAACCTATGTTAGGAAATTTTAAAAAAGCAACTACTGCCCCTAAGCGCTTCATTAAAGAAATTAATTTTAGTTCGAATGTCAATTCAAACCTAGCTAATTTAGCAGTAGGCGCCCTAATCACAAACGATTTATTTCAAGTAGGTGATTTAGTTGATGTAACAGGAACTTCCAAAGGTAAAGGTTTTGCTGGTTCTATTAAGAGACACAATCAAAGCAGAGGTCCTGAAAGTCATGGGTCTCGTTATCACCGTCGTCCAGGTTCAATGGGCCCTATTAAAGGTAAATTAAAAGGTAAAAAACTACCAGGACACATGGGACACGAAACTGTTACTATCCAAAATTTAGCTATTCTTTCGGTTGATACTGAAAAAAACTTATTCTTAATAAAAGGCAATGTCCCAGGACCTAATAAAGGTTTTGTAATTATCAAATCTGCTGTAAAAAAATTGACAAAGGAGCAAACGCATGCCAAAAATTAATATTCTTAATCAACAAGGCGACTTCGTTTCTGAAAAGGTTTTAGCAACTACTGTTTTTGACATCAAACCTAATCAACAAGTTTTATACGACGTTGTAAATGCTCAAAGAGCTGCAATGCGTCAAGGCACACATGCTACCAAAACTCGCGCTTTAGTTGCTGGTGGAGGTAAAAAACCATGGAGACAAAAAGGAACTGGTCGTGCTCGTCATGGCTCTATTCGTTCTCCTTTATGGCGTGGTGGTGGAGTTACTTTTGGACCGTCCCCAAGAGATTATTCTGTTAAAGTAAACCAAAAAGTACGTAGTCTGGCTCTAAAATCAGCTTTATCACTCCAAGCTAAAAATAATCAATTAGTAGTTGTAGACAACATTAATTTAGCAACTCATAAAACTAAAGATTTCCAACAAATGTTACAAAAATTAAACATCACTTCCAAATCCTTAATTGTAGTTACTCAAATGACAGAACAATTAGCTTTGGCTTCTCGCAATCTATCTTATATTACTTTAGAAACAGCTTCTCATGCAAGTGTTTATCAAATCCTTAATTGCAAACAATTAGTCCTAACTGCTGCTGCTGTTAACTATTTTGAAGAGGTTTTAAAATAATGAATAAATACTATGATTTAGTTAAAGCACCAATCATTACTGAATTAACTAATAAATTGATCGAAAGACAAAATAAATACACTTTTAAAGTTACCAAAACAGCTAATAAAGTAGAAATTAAAAAAGCTTTAGAAAGCATTTTTCAAGTAAAAGTTTTATCAGTTAACACTCGCAACGTTTTACCACAATTCAAAAGAAAAGGTAAATTCGAAGGCTACACTTCTGGTTATAAAAAAGCTATTTGTAAAGTAGCTCCGGGACAAAAAATCGAAATCCTTGCTAACGAATAAACTCAAACCCAACCAAAACAACGATTAACGATTAAAAAAATACAAGGCAGGTATAAATTATGGCAATTAAAAAATATAAGCCTACTACAAATGGATGTCGTAATATGAGTGTTTCTGCTTTTTCAGAAATCACCACTCAAACTCCTGAAAAAAGATTATTGGTATCTCATAAAGACCAAGCCGGACGCAACAACCAAGGTAAAATTACAGTAAGACATCGTGGCGGCGGCGTTAAAAGAAAATACCGTTTAATTGATTTTAAAAGAAACAAAGATAACATTGTTGGCAAAGTAGCTACCATTGAATACGATCCAAACCGCAGTGCTAACATCGCTTTAATTCACTATGTAGACGGCGAAAAAAGATACATTCTTGCTCCTAAAGGACTTACAGTAGGGATGCAAATTGTCTCTGGTAAAGAAGCAGATATTAAAGTTGCCAATTGCCTTCCTTTAATGAATATTCCAGTAGGAACCACCGTTCATAACATCGAATTAAAACCAGGTAAAGGCGGACAAATTGCTCGTAGTGCTGGTTCTTTTTGTCAAATTATTAGTAGAGAAGACAAATACGTGCTATTACGTCTTCAATCAGGCGAAGTTCGCAAAGTTCTTGGAACTTGTCGTGCTACTATTGGAGAGATCGGCAACGAATCTTATAAACTAATTAATTACGGTAAAGCAGGCAAAAAACGTTTCTTAGGAATAAGACCAACAGTAAGAGGTTCTGCGATGAACCCGAACGATCACCCTCATGGCGGTGGTGAAGGTAGAGCTCCTATTGGACGCAAATCACCAATGACACCTTGGGGCAAAAAAGCTCGTGGGGTCAAAACTCGTGACCGTAAAAAAGCATCTAATGCTTTAATTATTAGACGTCGTACAAAATAAGGAGTTGTTAATATGCCACGTTCAGTTAAAAAAGGACCTATTGTTGCTAACCATCTATTAGCAAAAATAGAAAAACAAAAAAACTTAAAAAACAAAAAAGTGATCCAAACTTGGTCACGAAGTTCTACAATCACACCTATTTTTGTAGGACACAAAATCGCTGTTTATAACGGACGCGAACACATTCCAGTCTACATTACAGAAAACATGGTAGGACATAAGTTAGGTGAATTTTCCCCTACACGTACTTACCGCGGACACAACAAAAAAGACAAAAAAATGCAAAAAAAATAAAATAATGGGAAGGAATAACTATGGAAACCAAAAACGCCAAAGCGATTGCTAGAAAAGTTTCAATCGCCCCTCGAAAAGCACGTTTAGTTGTTGATTTAATTCGAGGAAAAAATATTGCACAAGCTCAAGCCATTTTAACTTTTACCCCTAAAGTAGCTGCTCCCGTTATTTTAAAACTTTTAAACAGTGCTGTTTCCAATGCTGTTAATAATTTAAAATTAAACCGCGAACAACTTTATGTTAAAGAAGTTTTTGTCAACGAAGGTTTGCGTTTAAAACGTATGTTTCCAAGAGCTAAAGGTTCTGGTGATATGATTAAAAAAAGAACCAGCCACATTACTTTAGTAATAACTTCTAACACAAACTTGCAAACATCAAAGGAGGAAGAACAAAGTGGGTCAAAAAACTAATCCTAACGGCTTAAGATTAGGCATTATTAGAACTTGGGAATCTCAATGGTGTGTTAATGATAAAGAAATTCCTAATTTAATTAAAGAAGATTTTTTAATTCGTAAACTAATCAATAATTTTACTAAAAAAAGTGCTATCAGTCAAATTGACATTGAACGCCTAAAAGAAAAAAATAAAAACCGTATCACTATTTCTGTCCACACCGCTAAACCAGGCGTTATTATTGGAAAAGATGGCGATACACGCAACAAATTAGTTGCCAAACTCAAAGAACTTACCCAAAAAGACGTTAATCTTAACGTGTTAGAAGTTAAAAACTCTGATAAAATCGCTTTATTAATTGCTCACAATATGGCTGAACAACTAGAAAATCGTATGTTTTTCCGCCGTGTTCAAAAAATGGCAATCCAAAAAGCCCTAAAAGCTGGTGCCAAAGGAGTAAAAACTTTAATTTCTGGTCGTTTGGGTGGTGCTGAAATAGCTCGTAGCGAAGGACATGCCGAAGGCAGAGTTCCTCTACACACTCTAAGAGCAGACATCGATTACGCTGCTGTTGAAGCTCACACTACTTATGGAGTTTTAGGAATTAAAGTATGGATTTTCCACGGTGAAGTTTTACCAGGACAAACCATTCTAGACACTAGAAAACCGTTTGCTTCCCAATCTTCTAACACTCCTAACAGACGCCCTCGCAATTTCAAAGGAGGCAACAATAATCATGTTAATGCCAAAAAGAACTAAATATCGTCGTCCTCACCGCGTTAGTTTTGAAGGAAAATCCAAAGGTAAAAACGTTATTGCCAACGGAAACCACGCTTTGGTTGCCAAAGAAGGTGCTTTTATCACTAACAAACAAATTGAAGCCGCTCGTATTGCAATGACACGTTACATGAAAAGAACAGGAAAAGTGTGGATCAACATTTTCCCACATCTATCCTTAACTAAAAAACCTTTAGAAGTAAGAATGGGTTCTGGTAAAGGTTCTCCTGAAGAATGGGTAGCTGTGGTAAAAACAGGTAAAGTTTTGTTCGAAGTTAAAGACACCACTAATTCTTCCAAAGTAGAAATGGAAGCTTTAAGACTTGCGTCTCACAAACTACCGATTAAAACTAAAATCGTTAAAAAAGGTGCTGAAGTATGAAAACTCAAGAAATTTTAAAATTAAATCCAGAAGAATTAGAAAACAAAGTAGACAAGTTAAAACAAGAACTGTTTGATTTGCGTTTTCAATTAGCTTTAGGCAAACTCACTAACACTGCCAAAATCAAAAAGCTTAAAAAAACCATTGCTCGCATCAAAACAATCCTAACCCAAAAAAGCAATCAACAAACAGCCACTACTCCAACTTTTGTCACTTCCACTGCCAAACCTGTTTTAGCAAATCAAAGCCCAACCCCACAACCAACTACCCCTGATTTAGATGACACTGTAGAAACTATCAAGGAGGAACAACAATAATGCAACGCAATTTTAGAAAAACTTTCGTAGGTAAAGTAGTTTCAGATAAAATGGATAAAACCATTACTGTTATTGTTGATATTTACAAAAAAGACTCTTTATATGGCAAAAGAGTGAAACAATCGAAAAAATTCCACGTCCATGATGAAAATCAAGAGGCCAAACCAGGCGATTTAGTTAATTTTATGGAAACAAGACCTCTTTCTAAAACTAAAAGATTTCGATTATTCAAAATTCTTTCCCATGCAAAGAGCGCAAAGTAAGGAGATTTTGAGATGATTCAACGAGAAAGTCGTTTAGTTGTAATTGACAACAGCGGCGCTAAAAAAGTTTTAGTTATTGGTATTTTAGGAGGCACTTGTCGTAGTCATGTAAATATCGGAGATATTGTATTAGTAACTGTTAAATCAGGTTCTGGTACAGTTAAAAAACATGACGTTCTAAAAGCTGTCATTGTACGCACCAAAAAAGGTCTAAGACGTAAAAATGGCTCTTACATTAAATTTGACGACAATGCTGTAGTACTTTTAAAAGAAGATTTAAATATTATTGGCACCCGTATTTTTGGTCCAGTAGTTAGAGAATTGAGTGATAAGAAATTTTCCAAAATAGTTTCTTTAGCTGAATTAGTTTTGTAAGGAGACAACTCAATGCGTATTAAAGTAGGAGAAACAGTAGCTATTTTAGCTGGCAAAGATCGTTTTGTAACAGACGAATCAGGTAAAAAAATGACTAAAACAGGCAAAGTATTAAAAGTTTTTACCAAAACTCAAAAAATTATTGTTGAAGGTGTCAACATCAAAACCAAACACCAACCCCCTTCCCAAAACGAAGAAAAGGGCACCATCGTTAAACAAGAAGCTCCCATTCATGTTTCTAATGTAGCTTTAGTTTGCCCCCAAACACAAACTCCCACTAAAGTAGGAATTCGCATAAAATCAGGTAAAAAATTTCGTTATGCTAAAAAATCAAATCAAACATTAGACGAAAAAAATTAAGGAGGCTTTGCATCAATGTCAATGAAAAAAGAAAATACTCTAGACTATTCCAAAATCACTGCCACCTTAATGAAAACTTTTAATTATAAATCCGTTATGCAAGTCCCAAAAGTAGAAAAAGTTGTCATCAATATGGGCGTAGGCGATGCTATTTTTAATGTTAAAGTTTTGGATGATGTAGTAGAAGAATTAAAATTATTAAGCGGACAAATCCCTGTTATCACTAAAGCCAAAAAAGCTATTTCTAATTTCAAATTACGTGAAGGCATGCCAATTGGAGCTAAAGTGACTTTAAGAGGAGCCCGCAAAGAGGCGTTTTTATACAAACTAACTCGTTTAGTTTTCCCCCGCGTAAGAGATTTTAGAGGCATTTCTGGTAAATCTTTTGACGGCAGAGGTAATTACGCTCTAGGATTAAAAGAACAAATCGTTTTTCCAGAAATTAATATCGACAAAGTTAAAAAAATTCGTGGCATGGATATCATCATTGTAACTACTGCCAAAAATAACACTCAAGCCAAAAAGCTTTTAGAGCTTTATGGTATGCCGTTTAAAAATTAAAGGAACTATTACTTATGGCTAAAAAATCCAAAATCGTAAAAGATCAAAAACAAAGAGAGCTAGTTTTAAAATATGCCAAACTACGCTTAGAACTTAAAAAAAAAGCTGACTATGCTGGATTGTCTCAAATTCCTGCCAAAGCATCACCTGTACGTTTAAAAAACAGAGATTCTATTGATGGAAGACCACGCGGATACATTCGTAAATTCGGCATTTCCCGCATTAATTTTAGGCAGTTAGCTCATCAAGGTAAATTACCTGGAGTCAGAAAAACCAGTTGGTAAAGGTAAAAAGGAGGCTCAAACATGGTTATGACAGACCCTATTGCAGATATGCTGACACGCATTCGTAATGCCAATCAAATGTCACATTTAAAAGTGTTAGTACCTGCTTCTAAGTTAAAATTAGAAATTTTAGCAGTTTTAAAAAAAGAAGGTTTTATTAAAGATTTTTATCTACCTCAGTCATCTCGCGAAATAATTATTAGTTTGAAATATGCTCCCAACAAAGAAAGAGTTATTAAAGGCTTAAAAAGAGTTTCCAAACCAGGACTTAGAGTTTATGCATCAGCAGAACAAATTCCTAAAGTGCTCAACGGTTTAGGAGTTGCTTTGGTTTCTACTTCTAAAGGAATTCTAACAGACGCTCAAGCTCGCCTTTCTCAAGTTGGTGGCGAAGTTTTAGCTTATATTTGGTAATTAATTGCCAAATCAAAAGTAGTTAAAGGAGATAAAGGAGAAAATTATGTCACGCGTAGGAAACAAAGCAATTGAAGTCCCTAATGCGGTTAAAGTTGATATCAAAGATAGAAATTTTATCTCAGTTGAAGGCCCTAAAGGAAAATTAGAATATCAATTCAATCACAAATTAACAATCACTAATGAAAACAAAGTCATCACAGTAAAACGCCCTAATGATGAAATTTTTATGAAAAAAATTCACGGCACCACTAGAGCCTTACTTTCCAATATGGTAGAAGGCGTAAGCAAAGGCTTTCAAAAAACCTTAAAAATTGTAGGGTTAGCTTATCGTGCTCAAATTAAAGATAAACAACTAATTTTATCTTTGGGTTTTTCTCATCCTGTAAGCGTTGCCATTCCTGATAATCTAGAAGTGGTAGTTAACCAAAACACAGAAATTGTTATCAAAGGAATTGACAAACAACTTGTCGGCGAATTTGCTGCCAAAAACGTAAAACTACGTAAACCAGAACCTTACAAAGGTAAAGGAATCCGCTACGTAGGACAATACGTTAGACAAAAAGCTGGGAAAAGTGCTAAAAAAACAAGAAAGGACTAAAAATAAGTTATGATAACCAAACAATCCTCTAACGTGCTTCGTAAAAAACGTCATCTTCGCCTTAGAAAAATTGTTTCAGGCACATCACAAAGACCACGTTTAAATGTTTTTAGATCTAATAAATTTCTTTATGTGCAAATAATTGATGACACCCAACAAACAACTCTATGCAGCGCTAATAGCAAAGAAGCCAATGTTTTGGGATCCAACATCAAAGCCGCTGAAGCAGTAGGCGCTCTTATCGCTAAAAAAGCCTTAGCCCAAGGCATTAAAAATGTTGTTTTTGATAGATCAGGGTATTTGTATCACGGCAAAATCAAAGCCTTAGCTGATGCTTGTCGTAAATCAGGCTTACAGTTTTAAAGGAGAAAAGCAAAATGAAAGCAATAAAGAAAGAATTTAACAAAAAAGCCCCTCTTTTAGAAGAAAAAGTTGTTAAAATTAATCGTATTACTAAAGTAGTTAAAGGCGGTGCTCGTTTTCGTTTTTCTGCTTTGGTAGTTGTTGGCGATAAAAAAGGGCAAATTGGTTTCGCCACCGCTAAAGCTAAAGAAATTGTAGAAGCTATTAAAAAAGCTTTAGAAAAAGCCAAAAAACAATTAGTTCGCATTCCTATTACAGGAACTACTATTCCTCATGATACTATTGGACGTTTTGGAGCGTCTAAGTTTTTTTTAAAACCAGCTTCCAAAGGAACTGGAATTGTTGCTGGAGGAAAAGCTGCTAGAACTATTTTAGAATTAGTAGGCATTAATGATGTTCGTACTAAAACTTTTGGTTCACGCACCTCTATTAACGTAATAAGAGCAGTAATGGATGGATTACAAAGTTTACGCACTAAAGAAGAAGTAGCTAAATTAAGAGGCATCACTTTAGCGAAAAAAGAACAATGAAATTAAAAATTGTTCTAACCAAAAGCCTTATTGCTTGTCGTGTTAATCAAATTAGAACCGCTCACTGTCTAGGTTTGAAAAAAATTAACAATCAAGTTATTAAAGATGACACTCCAGCCATCCATGGAATGATTAAAACCATCAGTCATCTTGTTGTAGTTGAAAAAGTTTCTGATACAAAGGAGCAAAAATAATGTTACACACACTAAAACCGGTCACTAATGCTCGTAAATCCACTAAACGTTTAGGACGTGGACCTGGTAGTGGCACTGGTAAAACTTCTGGTAAAGGACACAAAGGACAATTAGCACGTTCAGGAAAAACTTTGCGTCCCGGCTTTGAAGGCGGACAAATCCCTTTTTTTCAAAGAATTCCTAAAAGAGGATTTCACAACTTTGCCCAAAAAAGATACGCCCTTCTTAACCTTAAAACTCTAGAAACCTTTCCTCAAGATACCGTTGTTACTCCTCAATTATTGTTAGAAAAAAAAATAATTAAAGACCAATTATGTGGTATTAAAGTTTTGGCGCAAGGAACTCTCACTAAAAAATTAGTCGTAAAAGCTTCAAAATTCTCCAAACAAGCTCAAGCAGCCATTTTAGCAGTTGGTGGAAATATAGAGGTAATTTAAAGATGAAACGTCAATTAAAATTAGTTTTAGGTAATCGTAAATTAATGTTTCAAATCTTTTTTACCTTATTTATTATTTCTATTGTTTGTTTAGGAACTTCTTGGCCTCTTCCTTTTATTAATACTAAATCCCTTGATTTGTCCAAACTTTTTGGGTTTTTTTCCATAAATGCTGGTACTCTTTTTGGATTGGGAACCACTCCTTACATCACTGCTTCCATTGTAGTGCAATTTTTGCAAAAACTTCTTCCTATTTGTCGCGAATGGAAAGACCAAGGACAAATGGGCAAACGCAAACTTAATCTTTTAACACGTAGTCTTGCCTTATTGTTTGCTTTTGGGCAATCTTTTGCTTTTTTGAACAGTTATTCAAAACTTTTTTTCATATCAATAAGTACAAGCCAACTGTTTTTGTTAGCTTTAATTGCTACTGCAGGAGTTGCTATTTTAATTTGGTTTGCTGACCTTATCAATTCCAAAGGTATTGGAAATGGGACTTCTATTTTAATTGTTGTTTCGATGAGCCACAGCCTAATTAATCTATTTGTAAATCTGAACGAATCATATTTATCTCAAAACAATTTTTTAACTTTGAAAACTTTTAATTTTGCATGTATTGTTCTTTTACTTCTCTTATTTTTAATTTTTACTGTAGTTGTGCAAATAACATCTTTAAAAATACCTATCAATTATGCGCGCAATCAAGTGCAAGGAAAAAGCTACATTCCATTAAAAATTAATAGTGCAGGAGTTATGCCAGTTATTTTGGCATCTGCTTTATTGCAACCTTTCCAGATGTTAGCAGGAGTTATTGGGAATACAAAATTTACAGAAGTAGTAGATTTTTTTGCCAAAACTAACTTTCCTGAAAACCAAATTAACTTTTTTGCCATAGGCTTTTTAGTCTTGTTAGTAATTGTTTTTTCTTTCTTTTCTGCTTTTATGAATGTCAATCCTGAAGATATTTCAGAACATTTATCCAAACAAGATGCCTATATTGCAGGTTTAAGACCAGGTGAACAAACTACTCGTTATTTAGCTAATACCTTATTTAAAATCACTGTTTTAGGAACTGTTTTTATTGCTGCTCTTGTTGTAACACCTATTCTTGTGGAACATTTTTTAGGTTTGAAAGATATGAAATTAGGAGGAACCAGTTTGCTTATTATTGTTAGTGTAGCCCTTGAAACTATCCAACGCATCGAAGCTACTGCCAACAAAAAAGAATATCAAAAATTATTTTAATTAAGCAAACAAGACAATATGATACTAATATTATTAGGACCGCCCGGAATTGGTAAAGGGACTCAAGCTTCTGTTTTATCAGATATTTTAAAAATTAACCACATTGCAACAGGCGATATTTTTCGTAAAAATTTTAAAGAAAATACTGAATTAGGCATTTTAAGTAAAAAATTTATTGCTCAAGGACTTTTAGTTCCTGACGACATTACTAACCAAATGATAGCTGATTACTTGTCTAAGGACATCGCTACTAAAGATTTTTTATTAGACGGTTTTCCCCGCAATGTTTTGCAAGCTCGTTTTTTGGATGATTTTTTCAAAAACTCTCATTTATTTTTAACTAAAGTCATCTATTTTAACGCTGGCACCCAAGATTTAATGAAAAGAATTGTAGGACGGAGAATTTGTCCCGAATGTGGTAAGGTTTATCACATCGAAAACATTCCTCCCAAAATTCCAGGCATTTGTGACAAAGACCAAAAAACCTTAATTCAAAGAGAAGATGACAAACCAGAAACCTTCCTTAAACGCCTCAAAGTGTTTAATCAAGAAACATTGCCATTAGTGCAATATTATCGTGAACAAAATCAACTTTTTGAAGTAGATGGTATGCAAAACATCGATCAAGTTACTAAAATGATTTTAGAAGTTTTAGAAACAGACCGCAAATGATTTCCATCAAAACTCCTCATGAAATTGCTATCATGAAACAAGCAGGAAAAATCATTAACGAAGCCCACAGATTGCTTGCTTCCTTTGTTATTCCAGGAATGTCAACTTTTGATCTAGATTTATTAGCTAAGAATTTTTATCAAAAAAAAGGTGTTATTTCTGCTTTTAAAGGTTACAACGGATTTCCCAAACATATTTGTGCCTCAGTTAATGAAGTGGTAGTTCACGGCATTCCTTCCAAAAAAACCATCCTTAAACAAGGTGATATCATTACCTTAGATTTAGGAATTAACTATCAAGGTTATTATGTTGATTGTGCTTATTCTTATGCTGTAGGAACTGTTTGCCAAACTACTCAAAACTTGCTTGCACTTACTCAAAAAGCCTTATTTCAAGGTCTTTTGCAAATTAAACCCCAAAATCATTTTTCTGACATTTCTCATGCCATTGAACTTTTTGCCAAAAACAATAATTTAGGCATCGTAGAAGAATTTACCGGACATGGTATTGGTACATCTTTGCACGAAGAACCCTATATTCCTAATTTTGGCAAACCCCACGAAGGCACAATCCTACAACCAGGAATGACTTTTTGTGTAGAACCCATGTTTACTTTAGGAAATCCCGAAATTGCTATTTTGCAAGATAATTGGACTGTAGTTACCACAGACAAAAGTCTAAGTGCTCATTTTGAACACACAGTTTTAGTAACTCCTACAGGATACGAAATACTTGCATAATATGTTTTTCATTTTACCAAATTACATCACAACCACCCCCAAACCCAGAAATCAAAATTAAAGGAATCACTTTGAATGTCAAAAAACAATTTAAACGAAACTGAATCCAAAATTGAAATCGAAGCTAAAGTTGTTGAATTATTATCAAATGATAAATTTAAAGTAGAGCTTCCAAATAAAAAAACGATTATCGCTTATGTTTCTGGTAAAATACGTATCAACAACATAAGCATTTTACCTGGTGATAAAGTAAGAATTGAATTATCACCATACGACCCTACACGAGCACGAATCACTTATCGTTTTAAGTAAGGAGAAAAGATTATGAAAGTTAGAGCTTCAGTTAAAAAACGCAGTGAAGATGATATCATTGTTCGTCGTAAAGGACGCATTTATGTTATCAATAAAAAAAATCGTAGACACAATCAAAGACAAGGATAAAAGGAGATATTTATGGCGCGAATTGCAGGAATAGATATTCCAAGCGACAAAAGAGTAGTAATTGCACTAACTTATATTTATGGTTTAGGCAATAAATTATCTCATAAAATTTTAAACGAGTTAAACATTGACCAAAATATTAGAGTTAAAAATTTAACCGAACAGCAATTATCAGCTTTACGTAGTGAAATTACTAAATACAACGTAGAAGGCGACCTAAGACGTGAAGTTACTTTAAATATTAAACGTTTAATGGAAATTGGAGCTTACAGAGGGCTACGCCACCGTAAAGGATTGCCTGTAAGAGGACAAAAAACCAGAAACAATGCTCACACTGTTAAAGGTAAACCTAAAGCAATTGCTGGTAAGAAAAAATAATAAAATTAACTAAATAATAAAAATAATAAAGGAGAAAGGCATTGGCAAGAAAAAAAACTACCAAACGCAAAGTTAAAAAAAATGTTCCTTTAGGAATTGCACATATTCATACCACTTTTAACAACACTATCGTTACTATCACTGATCTTAACGGTAATGCTGTTACTTGGAGTAGTGCAGGTGCTTTGGGTTTTAAAGGAAGTCGTAAATCAACTCCCTTTGCAGCACAATTAGCCGCTGAAGCAGTTGCCAAAGCAGCGATGGAACACGGAATGGTTAAAGTAGAAACTTTCATTACAGGACCAGGTCCCGGAAGAGAAGCAGCTATCCGTTCTTTGCAAGCATCAGGATTAGAAATTACTGCTATTAAAGATGTTACTGCAGTACCACATAATGGTTGTCGACCGCCAAAACCTCCTAGAGGATAATAATCTTGTTCGACATTTCAAGGAGTAATTATGAAAAATATTAAATTTATTAAACCTTTTTTTGTTGAAGAAATTGATGAAAATCCTATTTCTGGGAAATTCACCATTAAACCTTTAGAAAGAGGATACGGCATTACTGTAGGAAACGCTCTAAGAAGAGTTTTGTTATCTTCTTTGCCTGGTACTGCTATTGTAAATGTTAAAATTCAAGGAGTAGAACAAGAATTTACCACTATTCCTGGCGTTTATGAAGATGTCATGACAATTATTTTAAATTTAAAAAAAATTGTTTTTGCCGTAGACGACGAATCAGATGATTTTGAAGAAAAACTAGAACTAATTGCCAAAGGACCACAACGCCTAACCGCTTCTTCTTTCGAACTGCCTGCAGGAGTTAAAATCATCAACCCCGATCATTACATTACCACCCTTTCTGATGATGTTTGCTTTCATATGACAGTTACCATTAAAAAAGGCATTGGTTATGTTGGCGCCAAAGACAACAAAGTTCACGGCGAAAATCAAGTAGGCGTTATTGCAATTGATTCTTTATTTACTCCTGTTGTCAATGTTTCTTATCAAGTAGAAAAAAAATTAGGCAACAAAGACGAATTAACTATTGAAATTACCACTAACGGCGCTCTTTTAGCTAAAGAAGCTTTAGCAACTGCAGCTAGCATTTTAGTAGATCATTTTAATGTTTTAGTAGAATTAAGCCAAAAACCTGCTCATGTAGAATTTGTTTCTGAATCTAAAAAAGAAGCTCACAATTACGTACTAGATTTAGAAATTGAACAACTAGATTTATCTGTAAGGCTTTTTAACAGTCTTAAAAGAGCAGGGATTGACACAGTTGCTGCTTTAGTAAAATTAAGTGAAAAAGAAGTTGTCAAACTTAAAAGCTTAGGACGAAAATCTTTCCAAGAATTAAAAGATAAATTTTTAGAATACGGTTTAGAATTCAATGATTATCTTAAAGAAGTTTTGCATCACAGCGTTGAAGAAGACAAAGACAAACATTAAAACTAAAAAACACATTAGAAAATAGAAAGGACAGATAAATTTTATGCCTTTTAGCAAATTAGGACGCAATAAATCTCAAAGAAGAGCTTTGTTAAGAACTTTAATGACTGATTTAATTGTGCAAGAAAAAATTATGATAACTGAATCCAAAGCTAAAGAATTACAAAAATTAGCTGATAAAATGGTTACTTTATCTAAAAAAAATACTTTGCATACTAGACGCCAAGCCAAAAGACATCTTTTTGATGAAAAAATCAACGATGACACTACAGTTTTGCAAAAACTATTTAAAGATATCTCCTCTAAATATCTTGATCGTCAAGGTGGGTATACTAGAGTTATTAAAACTGTTCCTCGTCGTGGTGATGGTGCTCCAATGGCAATTATTGCTTTTGTTTAATAACAATTAACCGAGCATTTTTAGGTTCTTGCTCAAAAAACTTAAATTATCAAAACCTTCTTATCTTAAGGATTAAGGAGGTTTTTTTAATATTAACCCCTTTTTTCTTCACTCCTTATTTCCCATTTTAAATTCTTAATAAATATTTTGTAGTTACACAAGGAGGCATTTTTGCAACACTTTTTTTATAAATTAATTTTAAGCTATGATGGCACTTGTTATTATGGATATCAAAAACAACCTCAAAAAATAACCGTACAACAAACTTTTGAAAAAGCTTTAAAAAAAATGACCCATCAAAACATCCCTAATTTTGCAGCTAGTAGAACCGATAAAGGAGTCCATTCCCAAGGGCAAACCCTCCATTTCCAAACCACTTTTTTTCTAAAACCCACACATTTCCAAAAAACTCTTAATTATTTTTTGCCTCCTGATATTAGAGTTAGACAAATGAACTTTGCCACTCCTAATTTTCATGCTCGTTATTCAGCGAAATCAAAAATTTATCAATATGTTTTTTCCAAAAAACCTATCAACGCTTTTAACCATCATTTTCAAATTTTTGCTGACAAACTTGATTTTGATAAAATCACCAAAGCCCTAAAATTTATTGAAGGCACCCATAATTTTTTTGCTTTTACTAGTGAGACCCAACCTAAAAATTTTTCTAAAACCATTTTTCAAGCCTTTCTCAAAGAAACTTCACACAAATATATTTTAGTTTTTCATGGAAACGGTTTTTTAAAATATATGATTCGTTTTTTGGTAGGAAGTTTAATTGAAATTGGTAAAAATAAACTTTCTTTGGAACAATTTCAAGCGATGTTATTAGGCAACACAACTAAAAAAGCCACCCTTTTGGCTCCTGCTAAAGCCTTAGTTTTAAAAAAAATTTTTTATTGATTTTGTGACAATAAATAAAAATACACAAAAAGGAGAATTTATACTAAATGTTTATTTCTTTTGAAGGTTGTGAAGGCACCGGAAAAACCACCCATTCACGTTATTTATTTGAAAAATTAAGTAAAAAATATTCGTGTGTTTTAACCAAAGAACCTGGTGGCGGTTTATTTAATGAAGTAATTAGAAATATTTTGTTGCATTCTTCTAACAAACAAATAGATTTCTACACTGAGGCTTTGTTATTTGCAGCAGATAGAGCAGAACATTTAAGCAAATTAATTATTCCTGCTTTACAACAAAACAAAATAGTTATTTGTGATCGTTATTTAGATTCGACTATAGCTTATCAAGTTTATGCTCGCGGTTTAAGTCAAGATTTTGTTTTAAATATTAATAATTTTGCTCTAAATTACATGCCCAACATTACTTTTTATCTAGATTTAGACCCTAAAATAGGCATTCAAAGAGTCAAACAATTTAGACCTAAAGAAATTAATTCGTTTGATTTGCAAAAACTG
This sequence comes from Hydrangea phyllody phytoplasma, assembly GCF_036985185.1. Taxonomy (NCBI): domain Bacteria; kingdom Bacillati; phylum Mycoplasmatota; class Mollicutes; order Acholeplasmatales; family Acholeplasmataceae; genus Candidatus Phytoplasma; species Hydrangea phyllody phytoplasma. The sequence goes on along the minus strand of NZ_BSDA01000001.1, from coordinate 20,492 downwards.
TCTTTTCATAAAAAAGTACGCAAAGGCTACCTTGACCTTTGTCAAAAAGACCAACAAAAAAGAATTTTTTTAATTGATGCAAGCAAGCCCTTGGAAAACATTTATAACATCATTGAACAAAAACTCAAAGAAGTCTTTCAAATAGAATTATGAACAAAACCCAATCTTTGTTAGCCAAATTTAACCAAATTATCCAAAATAATAAACTCGCCCATCTTTATTTAGTTGTTGGCTCCACTCTTTCCCAACAAAAATTATTTGTTTTGGGACTTGCCTATCGTATTTTCAAACCTCATGACCCTCATCTTTTGAAAAAAGATACCTTACTTAATTCGCAATACCCCAATTTTTATTATTTAACCAAACAAAACCATCTTTTTACCAAAGAACAAATTTTGCAATTTCAAAAAAACTTTTTGCAAACTTCTTTATTCGGAACCCAAAGAATTTATGTAATTGAAGAAATAGAAAAAATAACTACCCAAACTTCCAACAGTTTATTGCATTTTTTTGAAAATCCTTCCAACAACAATACTATAGGTTTTTTATTAACAAATAATTTAGAACAAGTTTTACCAACCATAGTTTCTCGTTGTCAAATTATTAATATCTCTGATACTGTGGATGCAAAATCACAAAATTTAGACTCTAAAACCAAATCCCAAATAGATGCTTTTGATTTTTCCTTAAGTAATTTAATAAATAAAAATTCCGATCAAATGGATTTATTTATTGCCAGCGATTATTATCAAAATTTTAAACAATTTTTTTTGGATTTTCTTATTCAATTCCCAAAAACAATTTCATTAAAATTAGCATTTTTTGACTCTCCTCTGCTTGCAAAAATTATCTCTTGTCCTCATTTTTTAAATGATTTTTTATCAGTGTTATTACGTTTTTTTTCTGATATTTTATATGAAAAAACACCTAACTCCAAAACACCCATTTATTTTTCCAAAACACAAATTTTAACAAATCCAGAATATCAAAAATACTATCAAACCCTACCCCTTCCAACCACTTTTAATATTTTAAAAATTATTCACCAAATTTACAAAAAACAAAATATATTATCTAATCAAGAAAATCTTTTCATGGCTTTGTTAATTCAATTAGAAGCCCAAAGACTTTCATTTTAAATCTTTAAAAATGTGCACCTCCCCCCCTATTTAAAGCAATATAAAATTTTGCACACACCCAAACCCAACAAATAAGGTAAAAAATATGTTATTTCAACAACAAAGTTTTTGCAACGCCAAACCTACTTTATATTTGGTAGCAACTCCCATAGGCAATTTAGAAGACATCACCTTAAGAGCACTTGCCACTTTAAAAGAAGTTTTTTTAATTTTAGCAGAAGATACTAGAAGAGCCAAAAAACTTTTACACACTTATCAAATCCAAACACCTTTACTTTCTTATTATGAACACAATCAAACAAGAAGGCTACATCAAATTTTAGAACTTTTATCACAAGGAAAAAATATTGCCTTAATTAGTGATGCAGGCACTCCTCTTATTAGCGATCCTGGGTTTTCTTTGGTTTGTGAAATGCAAAAACATGGTTTTAATGTGGTAGCGATTCCAGGAGTATCTGCTTTTTTAACTGCTTTTATGACTTCTGCCATCCCCTCACCTTTTATCTTTTTGGCTTTTTTACCCCGTTTGTCTCAAGCTTTGGAAAAATATTTACTCCAATATAAAAACGCCTCAGAAAGCCTTGTTATTTACGAATCTCCTCATAGAATTAAAAAGACTTTACTTTTAATACATAAATTATATGGTAATAGAAAAATTTCTTTAGCACGCGAATTGACTAAAAAATTCGAAACCATTATCAATGGCAATCTTGACTCTATTTTAGAATTTGATTTAATTAATAAGGGCGAATATGTCATTGTTGTTTCAGGTAACCCCAACCCCAACGAACATTTGCTTGCTCTAAGCATAAACGATCACGTTCTTTTTTACCTTAAATTAGGCTTTAACGAAAAAGAGGCTTTTAGCAAAGTTGCTCAAGAAAGAAACATTACCAAAAAAGAAATTTATCACCAATACAAAATCAAAAACCCCCAATCTTGATTTGATTTCCCAAACCACATGCAGATTTTTCCCAACAACCCACAATTAAAAAATATTTTTGTCACAATTTATTTAAGGAGTTTTTATGAAAACAACCCCCAACCAAAAACCTAAATTTTTTCTTTCCACAGCAATTGCCTATGCTTCTGGCATTCCGCACATTGGAAACGTTTACGAATCTATTTTAGCTGATGCCATTGCTCGTTTCAAACGCCTAGAAGGATTTGATGTTTTGTTTCAAACAGGAACCGATGAACACGGACAAAAAATTGCTGCCAAAGCTTTGCAACAAGGCAAAAATCCCCAAAAATACGTAGACCAAATATCTTTGGAAATTAAAAGAATTTATGATTTAATGCAAGTAAGTTACGATAAATTTGCAAAAACTACCAATCCCCACCACAAACAAACAGTTCAAGCCATCTTTTACAAGTTATGGCAACAAGGAGATATTTATTTAGGAAAATATCAAGGGCTTTATTCAGTTGCTGAAGAATCTTATGTGGCTGCCAAAGATTTAATTGATGGAAAAACTTTTAATGGTGAAACTCCTATTTTAATCAGCGAAGAAACTTATTTTTTTAAGCTTTCCAAATATCAAGCCCAGTTATTGCAATATTTAGAAAACAATCCCTCCTTAATTAAACCTGATGCCCAAAGAAAAGAGCTGTTAAATTTATTAAAAGAACCATTAGCAGATTTGTCTGTTTCTAGAACTTCTTTCAAGTGGGGCATTCCCGTTCCTTTTGACCCCAAACACGTTATTTATGTTTGGATTGATGCTCTAAGCAATTATCTAACCGGACTAGACTACAATCCTACATCCAAAAATAGTCAGTTTAATCGATATTGGCCCTGTGATATGCATGTTATTGGTAAAGATATTTTAAGGTTTCACCTTATCTACTGGCCTATTTTATTGATGGCACTTGAAATTTCACTACCCAAACAGTTTTTAACCCATCCATGGATTTTGTTTGATAAAAATAAAATGTCTAAATCTAAAGGTAACGTTTTGTACGTTGATGATTTGTTAAAATATTTTCCGGTGGATTCCATTCGTTATTTTGTTCTATCAGAAATTCCTTATGCTCAAGATGGTAATATCACTTATGAATTGTTAGTAGAAAGGCACAATAATGACCTAGCTAATGTTTTGGGAAATTTAGTTCATAGAGTTTTTGGGATGGTAAAAAGTTATCGCCAAAATAATTTATCCAAAACTTTAATTACAACTAATTTAGATCCCAAATTTGATTTATCCAAACAAGCTTTAGCAACTCTTCCTTTGGTTCTTCTCAAAATGCAAGATTGTAAAGTAGGAGATGCCTTGAAAGAAATTATGAATTTGGCTCGTTTTGCTAATAAATACATTGATTTGGTAGAACCTTGGAATTTATTTAAAAATCCTGAAAAACAACAACTATTAGACCACACACTATATTCTTTGGTAGAAACTTTAAGGTTTTTAGGAGTTTTATTGCAACCTTTTTTACCTCAAACTGCTCATAAAATTTTAACTCAACTCAAAGCCTCCGATATTACTTTTGAAAGTTTAGATACTTTCGGGCTTCTTTCAAGTCAAAAATTAGATAATTATCATATTTTATTTAATCGTTTGGAAATTGATGAAGTTTTACCTAGATAATTAAATTATTAACATACAATAATTTTATTTATTTTAATGAGTTTGCACTTTTTTGAAACTTCTTTATATTATTACATTTATATGTTCACATTTAAAATAATGAATTCATAATTAATTTTAATTTCTCGAAGAATGGGTATGGCTCCAATGATTATAATTTTAAAAAAGAACTTTTTGCGATGTTGCCTGGTCCTTTTTATAATATCTTTTTGGAATTATTTTCTTTTTGCAAATTTAATGGTAAAAGGGGCAATACCCAAAAAAACTAATCCAGAAAAAGAATCCAAACAACCACAATCACAAGAAACAATTGCTAAACAAACTGCCAAAAAAAGAACAAAAAGATCTTCCAAACAACAAAACAAAACGGATTTTGAGCCAATCTCAAGTGAAACTAAATTTAATGATGTGGCAGGGATGGAAGAAGAAAAACAACTTCTCCAACGTTTTATTGATTTTTTAAAAGAACCTAAAAAATATCATGAAGCAGGAGCCAAAATTCCTTTAGGAATTTTGTTTTATGGACCTCCAGGAACAGGAAAAACCTTACTTGCAAAAGCTCTTGCAGGCGAATCAGACGCATCCTTTTATGCTTTTAGTGGTACTGATTTTTTGCAAAGAATTCATGGTGATGGTGCTAAAAAAGTAAGAGATTTGTTTGAAAAAACAAAAACCCATAAAACAAGCATTATTTTTATTGATGAAATTGATTCTTTTGGTATTGCTAGAAACGATTTTAGCCAAAAAGAAAAAGAAATAACTACAGAATTATTAAATCAAATGGATGGGATTAAATCCAAAGATAATGAAAATAATGTCATTGTGATAGCTGCTACTAACAGAGTAGAATCTCTAGATTCTGCCTTGCTTCGTCCAGGACGTTTTGATTATGTAGTTAATGTTTTGCTCCCTGACCTTAAAGCAAGAAAAGCTATTTTAAAATTATGTGCTAAAGGCAAACAAATAGCTGATGAAGATATTAATTTAGAACAATTAGCCCAAGAAACCCAAGGATTCAGTGGCGCTCAACTCAAAGCCATTTTAAATGAGGCTTCAATGCTTCAAGCAGAAAAAAACAAAGAACAAGAATTGCAAAAAATTTCTTCTGAAACAATTATTCAAGCTAAAGAAAACGTTTTATTAGGGATAACAAATTCTTCCAAAACATATAATCACAAAGAAAAAGAAATTGTTGCTATTCATGCAGCTGCTAAAATAATTATCAGCCAAGTCAAAAACACTCATTTTTTAAGTTCGGTTTCTTTAATTCCACGCTCTTCGGATAAAATATTGACTTTATTTGCTAAAGAACAGACCCCTAATATTTTATTAAAAGAAACTTTAATCCAAGAAATTACCGTTCTTTTAGCAGGAAAAGCTGCTGAAGAAGTGATTTTCGAAACAACTATTGATAAAGCTTGTTCTGATTTTGTTGAGGCTTTCCACAAATCCCAAGAACTAACACGTTTTTTTGGTTATAATTCGATATCAGTTAAAGATAAAGAAGATTTACAAAGAGATATTTTAAAAAAATGTTTTTCTGATGCCAAAGCTTTAGTGAAATTAAATGAACCTTTAATTAAAGAATTGTCTCAAAAATTACAAGAACAAAATATCACTCCAATGCCACAAATTAAAGAATTTTTACAAAACAAACAAATAAAAGATATGAAAGAAATTAAAATTCAACCATTCTAACTTGCAAAAGGTTTTAACAAAACTACTATTTGGCATTTTATTTGCACTTTGCTTTTTGTCCTTTTTCTTTTATTATCAACAATTTTAATTTTTAAAACCATTTATTGGTTGTTTGCTATTCCTAAAAATTATTTTATTTTCAAGAAAAAAATTATCACCCCCTTTTTAATTGTGGTAAGTTTGTTGTTTTCTATTTTGTTGTTTTCTTTTGATTGCTATTATCATTTGCCTTTTATAAATTCCACTTCCAACATTGCTGTTTCTGATTTATTGAATAAAATTGATAATTATGAAACCAAAAAAATTACTTATGTTGCTAAAAATAGTTGGCTGGAAGGTTTTTATTACCATATCAAATTAATTGATAAAAACGGAGTCCCTTTTTATCGCAAACTAAAACCTATTTCTCAAAACATTTTGGAACAAAAAATAGCTTCTCTTAAATACAAAGATTTTATTTTCCAAGAAGAAAAATATTTTGATTGGTTAAACTTATTAATTAAAATAACCCTTTCTTTGTCTTCATTTGTGTTTTTGCTTTATGGTTGCCTTAACATTAAACGGATTAGAAAACAATTCTCAAACGAACAAATTTCCAAAAAAATATGATTCATAAAAATGCATTTTTTCATTTTGTTTTAAAAATTAAAATAAATAAAACATATCTTTATTAATTAACATTTTTTAAATTATAATAAATGGTGTATGCCAAAACCCAAACCCCAAAAAAACAAAAGGAGTTTTAAATATAATGAGTAATTTAATGAATTATCAAGGACAAGATTTTGAAACCATAACTGCCACACAACAATTGGTAGTTGTTGATTTTTTTGCTACATGGTGTCCTCCATGTCAAAGATTATTGCCTGTTTTGGATGAAGTTTGCCTTTTAGAAAAAGACATTCTTTTTTACAAAGTAGACGTTGATTTTTTTAGACAATTAGCATTAGAAAAAGGCGTTTCTGGCTTTCCCACCCTTATTTTATACAAAGATAAAAAAGAATTAGCAAGACATAGTGGGTTTCTAAATAAAGAAGACTTGCTTAAATTTTTACATTCTTATAAATAATTTTACCACAAACCGAAAGCAAAATCAAACGTTATGAACGGATTTTTTTTAGTCAACAAACCAGAAAAGATGACATCACATGATGTAGTTTTTCAAATTAAAAAAAAATTTCATTTTGACAAAGTAGGACACACAGGAACTCTTGATCCTTTAGCCTCAGGACTTTTAATTATTTGTGTGGGTAAAGCCACTAAACTGGCTTTTTTGTTCGATAAACTACCAAAAACTTATCAAGGAACCTTTCTTTTTAATAAACATTATGATACTTTGGATGTGACAGGTAAATTGTTGGATACCAAAAACACCCCTTTAACTGATTGTACCATCCAAAAAAGTTTTGCATCTTTTCATCAAAAAAAGTATTTGCAAATACCTCCTATGTTTTCAGCAGTTAAAATTAAAGGAAAAAAAATGTATCGTTTAGCACGCAAAAATCAAGTTGTAGATATTCCTCCAAGAGAAGTTTTTATTCATAATTTTGAAAAAACATCTTTGCTTTGTCGCGACCAAGTAGATTTTTTGGCACATGTTTCCAAAGGAACTTATATTAGAAGTCTTGCGCGCGATCTAGCTTTGCAATTAAATACTTATGGCGCTCTTCTTCGTTTGCAAAGAACTGCAATTAGCACGCATTTATTACAAAATGCTAAAACTATTGAAAATTTAGAACTCAATGATTTGATTTTGGATAGTACTTTTTTTGCTGCTTACGATGAACTTATTTTAAATGATTATTTAATTAAGTTAGTAAAAAACGGCACTCATTTAGACCAAAGACAAATAACTACTAAAAAACCTTTTATAGTTAAAGATAGTAATAAAAATTTTGTTGCTTATTATGATACCTTGGATGAAAATAAATATTATCCGCGTTATTTTTTTTAATTTGCAATATTTTTAATTATTAACTATTAGAAAAACAAAAGACATTTTTGAACAATATTTTAATAATAAGTTTTTAAACATCAAACCACACAATCAAGTAAGGAAGGATTGGAAAATAATGCAAAGATTACAAAAAGTTTTGGCTTATGCAAATGTGGCATCTAGAAGAAAAGCAGAAATTTTAATTTTAGAAAAACGCATTAAAGTTAATGGCAAAATTATTTCTGAATTAGGAACCAAAGTATCTTCCAGCGACATTATAACTTTGGATGACAAACTGATCACCAAAACCACTTATTCTTATTTTTTGCTCAACAAGCCCAATGGATTTCTTTCCACTGCCAAAGACAATAAAAAACGCCCTACTGTTTTGGATTTAATCGAAGAAGCAAGCATACAAAGATTATATCCGATAGGACGTCTTGATTTTAATACTACAGGACTACTTTTAATTACTAATGACGGCGATCTTACTCAAAAATTAACCCATCCTTCCTTTTGTATTCCTAAAGAATATCATGTTAAAATTAATGCTTGTTTGCAAAAAAAAGACCTTGCCACATTCCGCAAAGGAATTATCATTGATAAAAATTATTTGGCTGTTTGTAAAGAAATTGATATTTTGAAAAGTTCTTATACACCCAAACCTTCTACTTGGTTAAAGCTAGTAATAACTGAAGGAAAAAACAGGCAAGTTCGTAAAATGCTGCAAGCTTTAGGCTATCAAGTTTTAAAGTTAAAACGTTATCGTTATTCTTTTTTAACTATTGAAAATCTCACAATAGGTGCTTATCGCCCTTTAAAAATTCATGAAATCAAAAAATTAAAAACCTTAACTACTCAAATACCGCATTAATTTAGTAAATTTAAGATCACTATAAGGAGTTAGTTATATATGCATATGAAAAGTTTTAAAATCGCCATTGATGGTCCGGCAGGTTCTGGCAAAAGCACTATTAGTAAAAAGTTGTCCCAAAAATTAGGTTGGAATCACATTGATACTGGAGCAATGTTTCGGGCACTAACTTTATATTTGTTAGAAAATAAAGTTTCATGGCATCATGAAAAAAGTCTTAATCAAGCTTTAGATAAAATCAATCTTTCTTATTCTTGTAATAAAATTTTTCTTAATCAAGAAGAAGTTTCTTTAAAAATTAAGTCTTTGGACGTCGAAAAACATGTCTCTTCAGTAGCTTTAATTCCTGCTGTAAGAACTAAATTATTGAAATTGCAAAAAGAAATTTGTGCCAATACTCCTAATTTAATTATGGATGGAAGAGATATTGGAACAGTTGTAATGCCAGATGCTAATTTAAAAATTTTTCTTACTGCCAACATTACTAAAAGAGCTTTGAGAAAACAACAAGAAGATGCCCAAAAAGGAAAAATCACAGACATTGCTCAAATTATGAAACAACTCAAGGAACGCGATCATAAAGATTATCATCGCCAACTTGCTCCCTTATCTAAAGCTTTAGATGCCATTTTACTAGACACTACCGAATTATCGATTGATGAATTAATTGCCAAAATTATTGCCTTAATTAATAAAAAAAGGAGAACTTAAATGTCTTTTAAAATTGCTATTGTGGGTCGTCCTAATGTTGGCAAATCAAGTTTGTTTAACCGTATTATTGGGAAAAGACACGCTATTACTCATCAAAAAGCAGGCATTACTCGGGACCGCATTTATGCTACTGCCGAGTGGCTTACTAAAACATTTGGAGTTATTGATACGGGCGGTATCGAAATTCAATCAACTCCTTTTTTGGAACAAATTAAATTACAAGCTCAACTTGCAGTTGATGAAGCTGATGTAATTGTTTTTGTAGTTGATGGGCAAACAGGACTTACTCAAAATGACATTTATTTAGCTAAACTTTTGTATAAAACTAAAAAACCAGTTCTTTTGGCAGTTAATAAAATTGACAACCACAATTTATTATCTAACACTTATGAATTTTATGCTCTGGGATTTGATACTCCTTTTGCAATTAGTACTCAACATGGTATAGGTATAGGTGATTTGTTAGATAAAATTGTTTTTCTTATGCGCGATGCTGCTTTAATTTCTGATTCTTCCTTTTTAGAAGACCTTCCAATAGATACACCTTTGCAAAGCCCCCCTTCCGAATTTAATTATGAAATCCCAGAAAAACAACTGTTAGAACCAGAACAAAACCAAAACCAAGAAAAAGACAACAACATTATTAAATTTTGTGTTGTGGGACGCCCAAACGTTGGCAAATCAACCCTTACTAATTCTCTTTTAGCATCTCAAAGAATGATTGTCTCTGATATGGCAGGAACTACCACCGATGCTGTTGATACTTTTTTTGAAAATGATGGGCAAAAATACCAAATTATTGACACTGCAGGTATTAAAAAAAGAGGTAAAATTTATGAACAAGAAGACAAATACAGCGTTTTGCGTGCTTTAGGTGCTTTGGAAAAAGCAGATATTGCTTGTTTAGTTTTAGATGCTAAAGAAGGTATTTTAGAACAAGATAAAAATATTGCAGGGTTTATTTTAGAACATCATAAAGCTTGCATTATTATTGTCAATAAATGGGATTTGTTAGAAAAAGATACCAATACCCTAAAGAACTTTGAGCAAAAAATTCGTCAAGAGTTTGTTTTTTTATCTTATGTGCCTGTTATTTTCTTATCAGCTTTGAAAAAAAGTCGTCTTACTCAAATTTTTGCTATTTTAAAACAAGTTTTTAACAATTATAAAAGTCAGTTTAGCACTAGTCTTTTAAACGATATTTTACAAGAAGCAACTCTTATAACTCCTCCCACTTTCTTTAATCAAAAAAAAGCTAAGTTTCAATATATTTTTCAAACTAAAACCAAAGCTCCTGAATTTCTTTGTTTTGTTAATGACCCTAAACATATTCATTTTTCTTATGAAAGATTTTTAAAAAATCAATTTAGAAAAAGCCTTGATTTAGAAGGAACACCCCTCAAAATTATTTTTCATAAAAAAAAGTCTAATTTTTAAAACTATTTTGAATCCCCCTTTTTCTCCTTCTCCTTCTTTTTGCATTTTGTTTGCAAGTATTTTATTATTTGTTCTTATTTTATGATTTAATTATAGTGGTTGAAAAAAATTCAACCTTATTTTTAATTATCAAAAAAACTTTTGTCATATTTGCTGTAACTTTTTTCATGACCGTTTTTGCTATTTTGATTACAAGAAAGAAGCTATATTTTATGAAAATTACTATTATTGGCAGTGGTGCTTGGGGTTCTACTTTGGCACAAGTTTTAACTGATAACAACAATCAAGTTTTACTCTATGACACTAACCTTTCTTATGTGGAAAAAATAAATCAAGGAAAACATCCCATTTTTAATGCTCCACTAGTAAATGTCAAAGCAGTTTCTTGCCTTAAACAAGCCCTTGATTATTCTGATTTGATAGTTTTGGCAGTTCCTATGAAATTTATGCGTCATCTTCTCAAACAAATTGCCCTTATGTTAACCACTCCCAAATCGTTTGTCAATGTTTCTAAAGGTATTGAACCTTTAACTTTTTTGCGTGTTTCTGAAATTGTCAAACAAGTTATTCCTGCCCCTCTTTTAGCTAATTTTGCTTCCTTAATGGGTCCATCGCATGCTGAAGAAGTTATTTTACGCAAACTAACTCTGTTAACTGCAGCTTCTTCCAATCCCGCTTTTGCCTTGGAAATTCAAAAATTATTTTCTTGCCCTAATTATTTGAAAGTATATACTTCTTCTGATTTGGTAGGAAATGAAATTTGCAGTGCTTTTAAAAATGTTTTAGCCTTTATTAATGGTATTTTAGTAGCCAAGAACTTTGGAATTAATTCTCAAGCAGCTTTGATGAGTCGTGGTATTTTAGAAATGTCGCGGTTAGTTACTTTTTATCAAGGAAACCCCCAAACCGTTTTAGGACTTCCAGGATTAGGTGATTTAATTGTGACTGCTTTTAGCAAATACTCCAGAAATTTTAATGCTGGTGCTAAAATTGCTGCAGGCATTACTTACCAACAAATTATTGACTCTTCTTTGCAAACCATTGAAGGATTCCAAACTCTTAATGCTTTTTATCAATTGCAATTAAAACATAATTTAGATCTGCCCATTATTCAAGCCTCTTATCAATTAATTTTTGAATCCAAGCCCTTTGACACTGTTTTTGCAACTTTAATGCAAAGACCTTTCAAAAGTGAATTCTAAATTATTTTTTTACCCACCCACCATTTTTTTAATCCATTTTGCAAACACCCCCGCAGTCAATTAAGAATAAAATGCAAATAATTACCAATAATTTAAAATAATTGTTGGATTGCGCTTGTAAATTATTTTTTTGATGTTATAATAAGTACGTAAATAAAAAGAAAAGGAGGCAAAAAATGAACAAATTAGAATTTTTAAGAAAATTAGCTGAAAAAAATGGCGTTAGTCAAAAAGAAGCTGATAAATTTCTTAATAACTTTATTGAAGTTATTTCTCAAAGTCTTCAAGAATTCAAAGAAGATGAAAAAGTTACTTTAACAGGTTTTGGCACCTTTGAAGTAAAAAACAGAAGTGCTCGCGAAGGAAAAAATCCAAGAACTGGTAAAACTATTGACATTCCAGCTAAAAAGGTTCCTACTTTCAAATTTAGCAAAAGTTTTAAAGATCTTTTCGTTTCTTAAAATCTTTACTATTAAGTTTTTTATTATTTTACAATAAAAAAACAAACTAACTAGTTTGTTTTTTTATTTACACTTTTTGATAAAGTGAACCCATAAGGAAGTAGGTTAGTGCTTTTGCAACCCACAGCTAAAAATTATTTAATAGGAACTCGCGCCAAAGTTCAAAACGAACCCCAAATAGCAGTTATTACTCGCATTGATTATCAAAGAGGTTTTATTTACTTGTTATTTAAAAGAATGAGAGAAGAAAAATATCCTTTTCCCCAAGCCTTAGAACAAAACATTATTCAACCTATTGTTTCTAAAAATAAATCTCATCAGCAATAATTTATCATTAATCAAATTTATAACTTATCTTCATTATCCATTATTTGAATTGCATTTGTAAATATTTAAATGTTAAACCAAAAAGGAACGATATGAAAAGAAAATTAAGATTTAAAAAAATTGTTTTAAGAAATTATTTTAAAAATTCCAATGTTGTTTTTCTTTTTTTAATGTTGTCTATTTGTACTTTAATGCTTGTTTTTTTTCGTGATTTTAAAGAATGTGTTAACAAAGGACAAATTTATTTGCAATATAAGTACAAAGCCCCTACTTTTATGTCTGAAATTGATTTTGCCACCACAGGAAAAGAAGACAACATTTTAGATTACGAAGAAGATTATTATCCTGGGCACCACACTTTTATCAAAACAGTTTGGTATTTTACCCATCAAAGTAATTTATTTGTATTAATTGTTTATGCTTTATTTTTTACCAAAGTAAGACAAAAAAAATGGTATCATTATGTAGTTTTTGCATGTTTAGTTAGTATTTTGATGGCAGGTTTAATTTTTCACATTTTAATTGATAAAGGTAGACATTTTTACGAACCTAAATTTAGTCTTTCTTTTTTTCTTTCTCATCTCCACCACACTTTAGCTCCTTTATGTTATCTATATTTTTATTTTAAAGTCAATTCTTATGCTATTTCTTATAAAAAAATGTGGATAGCTTTTATTCATCCCTTGCTTTATATGACCTTTTTTAGTTTATTTGGCTTTTTATCTATGCAAGATTATTTTCAAGATCTGCAAAAAGACAAACCAATTATAACTTCAGAAAAACAAGCAGCTAAAAGAGATCCTTTTAAAATGTTTCCTTATGTTTTCTTTTCTCCTTTTAAACAAAAATTAAATAATCCTGCAAATGCCCAAAAGTTAGAAGATAAGGAAAATCGCCATCACAAACTTTATCGTTTTGTTTATTCAGGTTATGACTTTGTTTGTTTGGTCTTTTCTTGCCTTTTTGTCTTTACAGTTTCTATGACTTATACTCTTTTATGGATTAAAAAACGTTTACTTAATAAAAAATACTCCTCATTATAAAAAAACTAAAAAATAATAATTTTAAAAACTCTTTATTATTTATTAAAAAAATTTGATATAATAGTACTATATTTCTTAATTAGTTAGGAGAAAATTAACATGCGTGATTTAGTAAAATTAGTTTGTACAGAGTGCAAAAGAGAAAATTATCATACTGATAAAAATAAAAAAAAGAACCCAGGACGTTTAGAATTAAAAAAATACTGTCCTTTTTCTAGAACTCACACTCTACATAGAGAAAAAAAATAAAAAACAAAACAAATGTTTAATATTTAGAAAAGCAAAACTTTTAGCCAAACAAATTTTTTCAATATTTTTCCAAGAAATTCGCAAAACAAAAGTTTAAATTACTTCCCAAAATCAAATTATTTAAATGTTTTAAAAAAGAAACATTATTTTGAAAATTAAAAATTTTTGGAATTATTTCCCAAAGCAAAAGTTTAAATTACTTCCCAAAATCAAATTTTTTCAAATAAAAAGTTAAATTATTTTGCCAAGTTTTTTGCCTGCTTTTTTATTCCAATTTTTTAATATTAAACATTTTTCCGTTTTCTTTATGAACTTATATTTTTTTCATTTCTATCTTAAAAAAGGAAAATCGTGTTTTTATGTTTTTGCACAATAGAAATAATTTCATCCAAAAAATGAAACCAAACACCGCTGCTCTTTTTTATTCTGGAAAAGCAATTACTAAGAGTGGCGATCAAACTTTTCCTTTTGAAGTTGATCATAATTTTTATTATTTGACAGGAATTAACCAACCAAACACTATTTTATTGTTGGTAAAAACACCTAATTTATCTCATACTTTTTTATTTTTAGAAGAAAATAACCCTAGTAAAGCCTTGTGGGATGGAGATATTTTGAGTTTTTCTGATGCTTCTTTGATATCTCAAATTAATTTATCAAACCTCAAAAACATATTAACTTTTAAAACTTTTTTATTTCAGATGATAAATCCTTTGAGAGGTTCTTTTGTGGATTCTTTAGAAGGTTTTTATTTTGACCTATCCAAGCAAACCTTAGACCAAAAAGCAAGTTGGGCTTTAGAACATTGTCAAAAAATGACTTCTTTATATCCTTTTTTGCAAGTTTATAATAGCTCTTCTTTTTTATTTTCTTTGCGTCAAACAAAAAGCGTTTACGAACAAACCCAAATCCAAAAAACTCTAGATATCAATCATCAAGCCCTTAATTATTTATTAAAAAACTTAAAACCTGGAATGTATGAATATCAAATAGCTGCTCTTTTTCATTATTTTTTGGAAAATAACCAAACTCAAAAATCCTTTGAAACCATTGCTGCTTCAGGAAAAAATGCCTTAATTTTGCATTATAACAAACCTAACTGCCAATTAAAACCCAACGACCTTTTATTATTTGATGCTGGCGTTACTTATAATCATTATTCCTCTGATATTACTCGTTGTTATCCTGTAAGCGGACAATTTAGTTCTTTGCAAAAAGATATTTATAATTTAGTTCTTAAAGCTAACAAAGAAATCATTGCTTGGGTAAAACCGAATCACACCTTTACGCAATTAAACCAATATGGCAAAGATATTTTATTGCAAGGATTAAAAGAAATGTCTTTACTTAAAGAAGGCGAAACAATCCATCAATATTGCTATCACGGATTAGGACATCACTTAGGATTAGATATTCATGATGTTTGTAATTATACAGGTGTTATTGGAACAAACAGCGTAATTACTGTCGAACCAGGTCTATATTTAAAAGATTTAGGGATTGGAGTAAGAATTGAAGACAACATTTTAATCACTCAAGAAGGGGCTGTTAATTTATCCAAACACATCCCTAAAGAAGTCAAAGACATTGAAGCTTTAATGAAACCATTTGTCACTCATTAATTTAATTATAACAAACTCGCATTAAAGCGATTTTTGGCCCTGTAGCCAAGTGGTAAGGCATGGCTCTGCAAAAGCTTGATCAACGGTTCAAATCCGTTCAGGGCCTCCATTTATTTTATTTTTTTAATCCACTTTTGGGATATTTTTTTAACACATCTCAATTACTATTTTTTTCATCCCCTCTTTTTTTATTTTTATTTTTTATATTTGCTTACATTCACCTATTTATTTTTTTATTTTGCAAATCTATACAATATAATTTAGGAGTAGTACTCAAGTGGCTATAAGAGGCGTCCCTGCTAAGGACGTAGTCCGAGAAATCGGTGCAAGGGTTCGAATCCCTTCTGCTCCGCCATTTTGAATTTATTTTTTTATCCTTTATTTTTTAATAAATATCTGGTATTTTTTTAATCAATAAAAAAACTTTTATCCCCCCCTTTTTTTATTATGGATTACCAAATTATCATCTCAACTGCAATTATTTCTTGTCATTTCCAAACTATAACAACATTATTATAAATCGAAATAAAAGAATTGTTAGATTCTTTAAAAAATAAATATTTTCAAAAGACTTTCATTTACAAGTCATCATTATGCTTTTAAATATTTATTTTTTATTATTTTTTCATGTTATAATATTTTTGCTTATAGTTTGTTCTTTTCCTGAAACCAACACAAATAACACATTAATTAAAATATTTATAATATATTATAACTAAACAAAGGTAATGCAAAAATGAAAACAATGAAACGAGTTAAAACAGTTACTGCTCGCTCATCTGATTTTGGAAAATGGTATACAGATGTTTGTCTTAAAGCTGAATTAATAGCTTATTCTGAGGCAAAAGGTTTTATTATCTATCTTCCTTATGGTTATGCTTTGTGGGAAAATATTCAAAAACATCTTAATTGTACTTTACAAAAAACAGGTCATCAAAATGTTTATTTTCCGTTAGTTTTTCCAGAAAAACTATTTCACAAAGAAAAAAATCATATTCAAGGATTTTCTCCAGAAGCAGCAATGATAACAACTACAGGCAAAAAAAACTTATCCGAAAAACTAGTGATTCGCCCTACTTCAGAAATTTTATTTTCGCAATTTTATTCTAAAACAATCACTTCTTATCGTGATTTACCTAAGTTATATAATCAATGGTGCAATGTGGTTCGCTGGGAAAAAACGACTAAACCTTTTTTAAGAGGTAAAGAGTTTTTGTGGCAAGAAGGACACACTGTGCATGCTACCGAACAAGAAGCGATGCAGCAAACTTTATCCATCCTTGATATTTATCAAAAGTTAGGCAAAAACCTTTTAGCCCTTCCTTTTGTATGTGGCAAAAAAACCGAAACAGAAAAATTTGCTGGAGCCCTCATCACTTATTCTATCGAAGCGTTAATGCATGACGGACAAGCTCTTCAAGCAGGGACTTCTCATTACTTAGGTACTAATTTTGCTAAATCGTTTCAAATCCAATTTCAAGATTGCGACCATCAAAAAAAATATGTTCATCAAACATCTTGGGGTGTTTCTACACGTTTAATTGGAGTTTTAATTATGGTTCACAGCGATGATGAAGGACTAGTTTTACCGCCTTATGTTTCTCCTATGCAAATTGTAATTATTCCTTTGCAACCTCAAGATGATGCAGTAAAACAAACATCCGAAAACCTCTTTTCCATCCTTCAAAAAAACTATCGCGTTCATCTCGATCTACAAGACAAAACTGCTGGTTGGAAATTTAGTCAATATGAACTTAAAGGTGTTCCTTTGCGTATAGAAATTGGCAAACGTGGTTTAGAAAATGATGAAGTTACTATTTTTCAAAGATATAACTTCGCCAAACAAAATATCAAAACCAAAGATTTGCCATCTCAAATCCCGCAATTATTTGAAACCATCCACAATAACATGTATCAAAAAGCACTGCAACATTTAGAACAAAATCGCAAACAAGCTACCACTTATGAAGAATTTAAAACTTATCTCAAACAAGGTGGTTATGTAGCAATGAGTATTTCAGGAACTGATGCCGAATTGCAAATTAAACAAGAAACAGGAGCTACTGCCAGAGTTATTTTAGAAACTAATTTAATTACTGCTAACTGCCCTGTTACTAACAAAAAAGCCCTTCAAACTGTCTTATTTGCTAGAGCTTATTGAAATTATTTTAAAAATGATTTGTTATAAAAGCCAACCAAAAAGTTTCAACACATTTAATACTAAATCATTTCTCCAAATATTTTCTTTCTTTTTATAAACATTTTATTTTTTACATTTTTACTCCCACAACCACTATTTTTTAATTATTCAAAACTTTTAGGCTTGACATTTCATACTAAAAAAGATATAATTAAGGAAGTGTATTAAATAGAAAAGAGGTTTTTTTATGAAACGAACATATCAACCTAGTAAAATCAAAAGAAAAAGAACTCATGGTTTTAGAGCCAGAATGGCAACTGTTGGAGGATGCAAAGTTCTTGCTAGAAGAAGAGCTAAAGGACGTTTGCAACTAACAGTTTGAAATCAAACTAACTTGATTTTGATTAATTCAAACCAAAAATAAACACCGCTTTTTCGGTGTTTATTTGATAAATTTCTTTTTATTGCTATTGTATCATTAATAATTGTGGAATTTATATTTTTTAAAATGGTTAATTGATGTTTTGAATATAAAAGTTAAGAATTTTAGGATTATTAAGAAGATGAAAAGAAAATATATTCTTAAAAAAGAAAGCGAAATCACCCCTGTTTTTAAATCTAAAAAAAGATACGGGAACTCCCTTTTTATTATTTATTACGTCAAACAAACTGCCTTTCCTCATTTTAAATTTGCTTTAAGTGTTGGTAAAAAATATGGTAAAGCTCACGAAAGAAATTTAATTAAACGTCGTTTAAGAGCAATTATTAGGAGTGTTTCTCCTTGCCTTAACCCCAAAATGTTTTTTGTTATTGTTATTAAAGCTCAAGCCAAAAGCCTAACTTTTCAACAATTAAAAACTTTCTTTTTGCAATTTGCTACTAAAACTCGCATATTACTTTCAAATAACTAAAATAAGGAGTTAATTAAAATGGATGTTAGAAATCATTCTTCAAAAAAAAAGTTTTTATTTTTAGCAATTTTTCTATTCGGGTTATTTTTTTGGCTCCTTACTCCTCCAAAGCGTGAAAAAATAGAAGTTTTTGACAAAGTTTTTGTTTTTAAAAGTAACGAAAAATATGAAGAATATTTTACAAATAAAGATCCTTCTAAATTAAATGAATCTAAATTAAATGAATGTGCTGATATTTTTGTGGTTTATGTTATCAATAACAAAAAGAAAGAAATTCAAATAGCTATGCAAGACGAATTTAAAGGTATGTTAAATAAAAAAAATCAAGCAAAATATTTTTTTGGTTTAATGAAAAAACCAGATCCTGAAGTAGAAGGTGTTTCTAATTTTGATCCTTCTAAATTAAATAACAAAGAATATTTTTTAACTTTTAAACCAGATGCTGATGTTTTTAAAAATAAAAACGATAAAGAAAAAACCGAATTCAAAAATAAATTAATGAAGGATTTTTTAACAGTTTCTGCAGGCACTAATGATGATTATATTCAAAACAATAAATATCAAAAAAAAGAATTAAAAGATGCATTAGAATTTAGAACATCTGAAAACAAAATCCCTCTTTCTTTAGAAAATATAAAATTAGATTTTGACAAAGATCATTATGCAGAAAATATCAAAAACACTTCCAATAATGATTCATCTAACATTGATATTAAATTTACAAACAACAATAACGACCATTCAATATCTAGAAAACTTTTTATAACTAATTCTTCAGTTCCAATTCAACTTCCTTCTAGACTGGAATGGAGCCTGTTTGGTTATTTTTGGAATGTTTTAATAATTTCAATTGGCTCTTTTTTATATTTTTTCTCAACTTTCTTAGTTTCTGGTGCTTCTGGTATGTTTTTTGGCAACTTAGGGTTAGGAATTGTTTTAGCTACTATTTTCATCCGTACTTTAACTTGGCCTATTTATACTAAAACAAGTACTTTGAGTATGAATATGAGTTTAATTCAGCCCGAAATTGAAAAAGTAAAGCAAAAATATGCTCTCAAAAAAGATCCTGCCTCAGCTCAAAAAATGCAGTTAGAAATTTTCAAAGTTTATCGCAAAAATAATTTTTCTTTTTGGGGCTTTTTATTGTCTTTCTTGCAACTTCCCTTATTTATTGCAATTAATCAAACCTTAAGTCGCTTTATTATTCCTGGAGGTATTTTTGCAACTGATAAATTAATTGAAAAGCCCTTTTTAGGATTCATTAATTTAAACCCTTCTAATCCCAATAATGCTTTTGTTATCTTTTTGCTTTCTTTTTTAGTGGGAGCAACGATGTTTATTTTGAATAAAATTAGTTTTAAAAAACCAGATTATTTAAAAAACCCTTCTTATCATTTGACTTCAGAACAAAAACAAAAAGCTAAACAATCAGAAAAAAGTATGAAAATTATGAGTGTTGTTATGATTTTAATGATGGTATTTTTCTCGCGTTCTAACCCAATATTGTCTTTATATTGGATTGTTGGGAACACCTATACTATTTTCCAAACTTTGCTCACTAGAAAAAAGATGCAACAAAAATATTTTGCATTAAAACAAAACGCTTTATAAAAACTTTTTCCTTCATCAATACTTGCAACAATTCAAAAATCAAACTAAGTAAAAAACAAACAAAACTTTTATATTTTTTTCTGCAGTTCTTAATTTTCATCCTTATATAAAAACCTTTTATAAAGGGTTTGCAAAATAATTTTTAAAAAACATTTTTTGGAAAGCAACATATTTAGTTAGGATAATTTCTTCATAAATATATTTTTTATTTTGCAAAAAAAATATTTCAAACACCATTATCCAATTCCAAAATATCTTTTTCCAAACCCCAAATTCCTATCAAAAATAACAACCCAAATTAAAATTTAAAAAAAATCAAAAAAGCTTGCTTTTCATTTTTATATGTGCTATAATATCTAAGGTAAATAAATTTGAAATTGTTAAGCAATTTCGGAGGGATAGCGAAGTGGCTAAACGCAGCAGTCTGTAAAACTGTTCCGTAAGGTACGGTGGTTCGAATCCACCTCCCTTCACCATTAATTTTTTTAATCTTTGAAAACTGAAGATGATAATTAACGAATATTTTTAATTATTTTTAAA